>NZ_CALJSP010000032.1:0-10196 GCF_937975875.1 Veillonella dispar
GTTCAAGTGTTTCTAGAGAAACTAGTGTCGTTTCAATATGTTTCGTTTCTTTATCCCAAGCCGCAAGAGAACCCACTAAATCATCACGCTGCTCTACTGCTGCATCGTATACTTCATTGGAAACCGTATCACTTGGCTCCACTACAGATTGAGCATGCTTCAATGCCGCATCATATACAGCTTGAGCTTTATTGAAAGCCTCGTCCAATGCATGTAGTTCAGTTCTAAACGTATCTAAAGCCTTATAATCATCCAACGCATCTATAAAGTCATTTTCAGATAAAGAAATCGATTGCAGTGATTCTACATAGTCTTTATTGAGTACATCAAGATCTTTTGTGTCCTCCTGCACCTGGGCAGATAAGGTTTCTAGACGTCCCCGTTTAGCATTGAGCACTTCTCTAGCAGAATCTAGATTTGCTTTACAAACTTTCATCTGTTCATCGTAGTCTGCAAGCTCAGCCGCCAATGATTCTATCTCTTTATGCCATGCAGCTACATCCGTAGTTGGCAAGCTTTCAGAAAGAGTATCAATCTTAGCCTGTACAGTACTAATCTGAACCTCTAAATTGTGCAAGTTATCAAGTAGTTCCTTATGAGCCGTCTCCAGTTTCGATAGTGTATCTTTAGCCGCACTGAGGTCACCCTCAGTGTTAGTTATAGTGTTGCTCAGCTCTTCAGTATCGCTACGCAAGGTTGTAAGCTGCTCCATTTCGGATAACAAGTCATCTTGAATAGAAGCAAAAGCATCTTCTGAAAAACCCTCAATAGATGACTTCAACTGAGAAACTTGGTCTTTAATTTGCTGATCTAACTCATGTAGACGAAGAGCTAACGTTTCTTTCTGACCAATTTCACTAGCTTGCTTTTGTAACTCAAGATCACGCACGGCACGAGCCTCTTCTATCTCCTCTTTAGTGGGATATAACTCAGGCTTGGCTGCCAACTGTGGATGCTCTGTAGAGCCGCATACTGGACAAGGTTCGTTATCTTTCACTAAATGAACAAGTTCAAAGGCATGCCCTTCTGCCATCAAATGTTCTAACCGTTCAAGCTGCACCTTTGAATTCTTTACGGATTCATCAAGCGTAGCTAATGCCTTATCTTTAGCATCGATATCATTTTGAACCTTCTGTTTCTCAGCAACCAATTCAGAATATCGTTGCAAATGACTTAACTGTTCTTGGATACGAGAAATAGAGTCTAACGCTTTGCTATTACCTTGTAACTGCTGCCTGTCCGCAACTAACTTAGCCTCTAAATCAGCTACTGTCTTATGCTGTGCCTGTAACGCAGCTTCGCTTTTCTCACGGTCCTTTGTCAGTAAGTTACTCTTTAATGTGCTCAGTTCCTTATTTAGCACTGCTAACTCATTAAACTTTTCTGATTGCTGTTCCATTTGGGCAAGCGTAGTTCGCTTAGCTTGCATAGTTTCAGCTTGAGCTTCTAATACTGCATGAGCCTCTATACATTTAGACTCATATTGAGTTGCACTGTCTACATTTTTTTCAGCCTCTGAAAGTGACGTTTCCAAGGTTTTTAACACCGACTGCTTATCAGTAAACTGTTTATATAACTCAAAGCTTGGCGTTAAAGAGGTAAGAAACTGAACCTTTTCACGTAAGCTAGCACGCTCCGCTTCTCTGGCTTTCACGAGGTCTAATTTAGAGATAGCCTCTGCAAGAGATTGTTGTGCTTGGTTATATAAGGCCCACTCATTTCGCAACGTATTGAACTGCTCCATTACAGTTACAGCTTTATCACGGTCAATAACAAGAGCATCTCGGTGTGGCTCTCTATGTTTCAAAAGATCTCGTACATGTTCAATGGTTAGTACGGGTATGTCTTCGTCATGTAGAATAGATTGCAGCAATGCATTCTGTTTTGTTAGATTTTCTTCAATCCCTGCTTTTGCGTCATCATAAGCAGCTTTTAGAGCATCTTGTAATCTTCGGTACAACTCGGTTCTAAAGAGTGTATGTAATAACTCCTCCCGTTCACTGGTGGAGGCTACTAGTAATTTTCGGAACTCCCCTTGCGGTAAAAGAACCACCTGTAAGAATTGATCCTTACGAAAGCCTATGATTCGTTGAACTGTATCGCGAATAGCCGCTGCAGAGGTAGCGATAACTTTCCACTCCCCATCTTTCATTTCGTAAACAGTAGCACTAGCATTCTGCTCACGCATACCTGTACCACGTTTCTTTGCAACCATTTGCTTTGGCAATCGTTCAACACGGTACTGAGCATCACCGATAGCAAAGGAAAAATCTACCCGCGTCATACGATCAGGTTCTGCAAAGTCACTGCGAATTGCATCTGTTTTACGCACCTCTCCACTAGGCTCACCATATAAGGCATACACCATGGCATCTAGTATAGATGTTTTACCTGCCCCCGTAGGACCAGAGATGAGGAACATAGAATGGTCTTGAAGCTCGTTAAAGTCCAAGGTAACCGAGTCGCGGTATGGACCAAAGGCTTCTATAGTTAAAGATATAGGCTTCATTTAGTCCTCCTTTAAAATTCGGTCCCATACAGAGTTGATGTATTGCTGTTCTTTCTCTGTTAAAGGTTCCTTCCACACAGTTTCTGCAAACTGATTAAATAGATCACGTTCATTTAATTCTTTGAAAATTGCCTCACCCATATCTGCTACAGGCCCTGCCACGCGACCAACTAGATCAATGGTCATACAACGATGATATACCTGGCGCAGTTTAGCCATTCCATCCATAATCGGCATCGTATCAAGCAAACGAGCTTGCACATAATCGTCCCTATGTTTAGCCTGTAACGCTTTATCATTTAACAGGTCTTCAAAATAACCTTCTAAAATCACTACGTCACGTTTCGCCTCTACAGGAATGGTGCTAATATCTACGTTACCTTTTTTATCCATATTTATGATGGTAAAAGACTTCTTCTGCGTATGCTCATCAAAAGAATATTTTAAAGGCGATCCGCTATAGCGAATATAGTCTGCCCCCATCCGTTGCGGCCCATGCAAATGGCCGAGGGCTGTATAGTGAAAGTCCTTAAAGACTTGTGGACTTACTTGTTCACTACCACCGACAGACAATGTGCGCTCAGATCCACCTACTTCACCGCCCATTACAAAAGCATGACTAATGGCAATGCTGCGCATACCCTTTGGCACTTGTTTGTACAAGTAGTCACTCCAGGCCTGATACATTTGATCGTAATTATGTAAATTAAGTGAGGCTGGCTCTTGCTCCTCAGTCTCCACATAGGAGAACAGGGAGTCCTCGGTCATATCTATATCAACAGGTTTTGATACAGATGCACCCAAACCTAATGCATCACCTATACGACGCGGCTCGCTAAAGGGCATAGGGCAAATAGCGACCTTACCGTCAGCCCCTTCAAATTCAAACGGTTGTAATGCGTGATGAGGGGATCCCCAAATATGGATTCCTGATTGACTCAACATAGAACGCCCTACCTCAAGGCGTTCTGCGCCATCGTGGTTACCGCTAACTACAAAGAGTGGAACCTTGTAGTCCATAGCGAGGCGCGTAATGATGGAATCCCATAATTCAATGGCTTCAATAGGTGGCACTGCTCGATCAAAAATATCCCCTGCTAGCAATATGCCATCGATTTTTTCATCCTTCAAAATAGAAAAGAACTGATTCTCCAACACATGAGCTTGGTCTTCGGTTAAGTACTGCCCATAAAAAATACGTCCTAAATGCCAATCGGCAGTATGTAAAAAACGCATTTTATCCCCCTTTCCAGCTCTCCCTATATCTTATGGAAATGTAGCTATATAAATTATTATATAACTAAAACTACGATTCAGCTTAATTATTGATTCTCTACAATAGAGCGCAACATAGCAATCTCTTTCGCATAGCCATCTAATTCGTTTGGCGTTTCTAAATAGAACGGCAAGTTCGTTAATTTAGGATGTGTCACAATGCGAGCGATGGCGTCGATACCGATATGACCTTCCCCAATTTTTTCATGGCGATCTTTATGAGCACCCATAGGATTTTTAGAGTCATTTAAATGAATCGCTTTTAAACGGTCTAAGCCTACAATACGATCAAACTCGTCGATAACACCATCGAGATTATTGACAATATCATAACCACCTTCGTGGATGTGACATGTATCAACGCACACGCCCATATACTCTTTAAGTTTTACACCGTCGATAATGCGTGCAATCTCTTCAAAGCGAGAACCAATTTCTGTGCCCTTCCCAGCCATAACTTCCAATAGTACAGTTGTTTTCATGCCAGGGAACAAAATTTCATTCAAACATTCTACGATATATTCGATACCTTGATCTACACCTTGTTTTACATGGCTACCTGGATGAAAGTTATACATTTGACCTGGTAAATATTCCATGCGCTCCAAATCTTCTTTCATGGATTGTTTAGCAAAGGCGCGCAAGTCTTCCTTTGCAGCACATGGATTATACGTATACGGTGCATGGGCTAACAAGGTGCCGAAGTTATGCTCTTTCATATATGCACCAAGACTATTCATATCCTCTAAGTCGAGAGCTCGCATACCACCACCGCGAGGATTACGGGTAAAGTATTGGAAGGTATTACCACCAATTTTAGTAGCTTCCTTCCCCATATGTAAATAACCTTTGCTAATTGATAAATGACTGCCTATGACAAACATACTACTCCTTTATATTTATATAATTCTATAATGCTAAAATACTCAATTCTAATATCTATTCTATTACGCTTACATCTATTCCAAAAGCCTAATGAATAGAAGACATATATAACTAATATAACCCCTACCGTGAAGGAGCCCTTCGCGACAGGGGTTATGTATTAATGACTTTCTTTTTTAGCACACTCAGGGCATACACCTTCAAAGGTAATATGTTGACCTGTGATTTGATACTCGCTACCTTGATCAGCAATAGTTTTGATAGCTTGTAAATCAATGCCCATCATATCCTCTACCTTATTACAACGAATGCAACGGATATGGGAATGAGCTTGTGTGTCCCAATCGTAATGAGCGCGCTCATCACCTACTTCTAAAATTTTTACAAGACCGATTTTTTCAAAAATCTCCATCGTCTTGTACACTGTTGCCAAGCTCATGCTTGGATGTTCAGGGCGCAACGTATGATACAACATTTCTGCTGTTGGATGATCATGATGACCACGCAAGGCATCATAAATCGCAATACGTTGTGGGGTTACTTTGAACCCTTGGCTACGCAGAATTTGTGCGATATCCATAATACTCTACTCTACCTTTCTCCACTTGGAAATCTATAAGGCATCGACCATTATCGGCCATTCACAAGAAATAATTATTATCTATTATAGCAGAATTCTCAACACTTATCAAGATAGATAGTATTAACTATTAAGTAATAAAAAATGTGGATTGCTCGAAAGCAATCCACATTCTATTAGTCTTTAAAGTAAGGTTTGAAACCTTCACCTTGATGACGAGGTTTTCTATCACCACGTGGACGATCAGATCTACGATCATCTCTGCGGCGGTCATCACGACGTTCACCTCTGCGGTCATCGCGGCTGCGACGAGGGCGGTCATCGCGACGACGATCTCCGTCACGGCGGCGATCACCATCTCTACGACGGTCACCACGGCGGCGGTCACCACGACCACCTTCACGACGACGGCGTACGCGCAATGGTTTTTCTTCTGTAATATTTACAGGAGTTGTATCTGGTTCTTTTGTTAACAATTTAAGAGCTGCTGCCAACAATGTTACAGAGTCTGTATCATTTAACAATTCTTCTGCACTAGATTTGAATGGCGCTAATGCTTCTAAATTATCTGTCATTTCAACGAGGCTTTCAATTGCCAAACGTTGTTGACCTTCAAGAACTTCACCTAAGGAAGGTGCACGACGGCGTGCGATTTTACGTTTTGTTAAACGCTCGATAGCATGTAAATGCTCCATTTCACGAGGGATAACAAATGTGAAAGCTTGACCTGCTTTACCGGCACGGCCTGTACGACCTACGCGGTGTGTGTAGCTTTCAGGATCTTGAGGCATATCATAGTTATATACGTGAGATACGCCAGAAATATCAAGACCACGAGCTGCCACATCAGTAGCCACGAGAATATCGATGGTACCTTCGCGGAATTGACGAATTACGCTGTCTCGTTTTTGTTGAGACAAATCGCCATGAATGCCTTCCGCCATGTAACCACGTTTCTTAAGACCTTCTGTTACTTCATCAACACGACGTTTTGTACGTGTGAAGATAATCGCAAGTTCAGGTGTTTGGATATCAAACAAGCGGCAAAGAACATCAAATTTTTGACGGTCTTGCACTTCGATATAATATTGTTCAATTAAGTCCATCGTAACTTGAGTCGGTTTCATACGAATCAATGTTGGCTCTGTCAAATATGTTTCAGCTAATTGTTGAATAGCTTTAGGCATAGTTGCGGAGAACAACAATGTTTGATGGTCTTCTGGGATAGCACCCAAGATTTTATTGATATCATCAACAAAGCCCATGTTTAACATTTCGTCGGCTTCGTCCAATACGACAACTTTCACATTGTCAAATTTAATAGAACCGCGGTCCATATGGTCCATCAATCGGCCTGGAGTGGCAACGATAATTTGAGGGTTCTTTTTCAAGGCACGGAACTGACGATTAATATCTTGACCACCATAAATAGGTAGTGCAGTGATATTCGTATATTGAGCCATTTTGTTAAGCTCTTCAGCTACTTGGATAGCTAATTCTCGTGTAGGGGATAAAATAACTACTTGAACGTGACGCTCATTCCCGTCTACGCGTTCCAATACAGGCAAGCCAAATGCGGCTGTCTTACCAGTACCTGTTTGAGCTTGACCGATCATGTCTTTACCGCTCATGGCAACTGGGATAGCTTCCTGTTGAATTGGCGTAGGCTCTTCAAAGCCCATATCGTTTAACGCACGTAGAACAGGTTCGCTAATCATTAATTGTTCAAATTTTTCTAACATCTAAATGTGTTTCCTCCTATCGCGCACGAATTATGCGCGTTAGAATAGTATATCATATTTCGAAGGTGAGCGCTATAAGAGTAATTACGAATCTAAGCTAAATAGACTTTCTTCTCTCTCTTAACCGTTCTATTAAAACGATTCCACCTGATACACAAAGGAAAACAATGTATGATAAATGAATAGGCATATACAAGCATTCAACAAGAACAACCCATATAATTAATAATAATTTAGAAATCCATTTCGTTGTTATTCTATCAGCTATCATAAATATAGATAAATTGATAATTACTTTAATAATTATCGCAGCGATAATAACTATTGACGTAAATTCTTCTCTATAATCTGTCAATTCATATAAAGGATATAATAAATAACTCAAAAGAACACTAAGTATTACTAAGAACCAAATATTTAGCCCCTTTAAAAGCTTAGGTTTACTATAGTAAAATACGCCAACCAAAAGAAAGAGTAAAACACTAAGCAATATGCCTATAATTAATACATAATCTAAGTAAATCATGGTTTATACGACCCTCTCAAAACAACACGTTTTCGTATGACTACAATTATAACATACCGTCTATTTTCATAGATAATAGCCTTACAATACAAAAAAGGTACCTCCTATGAGGTGCCTCTTTGTTATAGTTTATCGAAGAGTTGTATGGAATTAATCAACTATATGAGTAAAAATATATTTTAGGTATAATATAATTAAAATAATATACTTCAAAATTCCGTCAATAATTAAGCAATACCTGTTAAGCAATTACGATTTACTGAACTTTCTAAAGAAGTACAAAAGGAATATACAATGAAACCATTTGCCCTAAAACGATTCGTATTATTGCCGCTCATTATCATCTCACTCATACTAACAACGGGTTGTCATCTTCTCTCACATTACAGCGAAGAGGAAGTTCAACAATATATAAGTAAGAATTATCCTAATCTAACATATCACTTGGAGTCACAAAGGAATAATACATGGCAAGTCACCTTTGACAAGTATCCACAAATGCCCATTGAAATATCTGAAGTCATGCATACCTCTGCACCTGTTGTACCACAAGTTGATCGAATACTGACAACCAACATTCCGCTGATAACTGCATTTCCATTAATGAAAAACTATCTAACGGCAGAGGAGTTATCCTATGCCACATATGACACATCTTCTTTGTATATTGAAATGCCTATCCCCTATTCGGCTATACAAAATCAAGATGTAATAAACTTTTACAATCGTATGGATCAATTCTGCAAAGAATATGCTGCAACATATCCAGATTTCAAAGAAAAAATATATATTAGAGTCATCATAAAACCATCTGATGGATCTGATGCACCGGAAGAATATAGAAAAATATTCCGCTTATCCCAATATTAATAAAAGAGGTACCGTCTAGGGTACCTCTTTTACTTATGAAACGATTAGTCAAGACTATATAGCATAGCTATTTATTCCATAAAAAGTTCGTTTCTCATAATCATATCCTATTGCCCACTCTGCTAAAGACACCGGAATATCCTCATTATCATAATCTTTACCTCTCCAAATCGCATTATCTCTAAAGTAACTAAGTCCATTTTGAACTAATTTGGTTTCTAAGCAGAATTCACCTGCCAATCTTAGATTATTTTCTAAAAGTATGCCTCTTACTATTAAACATTCATATTCCCAACCTTCATAATTTAAGTACTCAAAATATCGCAACGCAATTTGAGCATCCCACAAGTCATTTAGAACCATAACTTTAAAGAGAGTATTTACTACTTCATACTCACTAGATATATAATAATCATTTATTAACAAAAATCTATATATCTGCTCACCTTCATCTGCATTAACTTTGCCAGAACTCAAAATATCTTGTAAATTATTCATTTTTAACATTTTACTTATTCGAAATTGATCCATAATAATGCTCCTCATTGCAACTATAGGCAAAGGATATAATTTTATACTTCTTATTCCTACCCAGTACAAATACTCTTCATTATATATTGATTCTATTTACTTAAGTATTGCTGTAAGGTCTGGTTTTCTATTGGACCTAACTGTAATGCCTCCCTATTTTTAATTGCATTAATAGCTAATGCTTCAAAGGTATCTTTATCAAAATCAGAAAACTCGTTAAAAGAATTAAACACTATGAATTGTTGATTCATTAAGTTAGGTAATACCGTTAAATCTTTCATCCTTACTTTATTTAGCTCATTTTGTGCATAAGATTCATATCCCTCATCACCTAAATTATTCTTGCTAAACCTACCTATATTAAGATTGTCAGAATAATAGCTATATATGCCTTTCTGGGAAAAATCAATTTTAGTCAATTTCCCAAATTCAAAATTATAATAAGCATTATTTCTTAAAATATGCTCACTACCATACTTACCTATAATATGCCCTGTAGAAAGATCTACTATATCATTATGCTTAACCATATCTTCCTTTCTATATGATACATAGAAAGGTAGCTTTATAGTATATCCAGCGTGTGGACCTGTATATCGTTTCTCACTATCAAAAAAGATCTCATGCCATATATCTCTATCAGTTTCATCAAGACTAGAAATATTAGGGTATAACTCATCAAGGCTCACATTAAAATGTGTTTCTTTAACATCTATCCGAGGGATGAAAGTATTATATTTATTAAGATCTTTATTCCAATTATCTAATAAACTTACATTTTCATCAAAAATACCAATACCATCTAAAGTTATATAATAAAGTTTATTATCCACCTCATGAACAGCAACTACTTTATCAGCAATCTTATGATCTTCATCGTCATAAAATAATGTACTATTACGAAATTCAGTTAAATGAATGGAGCTATTCTTAAACTCACTACTACCAGCTAACAATAAAATTACTATTACCATTAAAGTAATATAAATTAATAATATGGCAGCAACAACATAACCAATCCATTTCAATACTCGCTTTGAATTCATAGGCACCCTCTCAAAACAATATCTATATTGATATTACCTAATAGTTTTCTATTTTTGGTTTACTACTAAAAAAATACATCACGAAATGCATACATATATACAGCAATAAATATCAATATCGACAATATAGCAATAAGCCCCCGTTTAAAATATAAACTATTTTTCTTTTGTAAAAATCCTGTACAGATAGTGAGAAGGCTCATAACAACCCATCCGCCCCCATAAGTTATAA
>NZ_CALJSP010000033.1:0-10186 GCF_937975875.1 Veillonella dispar
TAATCCTAAGGCGATGACCGCACTCTTTGAAATCATCAATGGTAACAGAAAGGCTAAATTATGTACACCTTAGGTCTGATTTTAGTTAATACTTTAAAAACTATCGGTATAATAATGGCCATTATTTATATTAATAGATATATTGACAGATAAGTAGCAATAGGGAAAGGGATTGAGGTAAATTTAGGTCATAATCGGTCTAAATGATAATACATTTCAAATTATAATGTAGCACAAATCCGCATATTATATATGCTTTTTAAATATTAGAAAAATGAGAAATTAAGAAAATGAGTATTGAAAAGTTTCGATATCTTTGATATACTACATTACAGATAGAGTATCTGAATTATAAAAGATAAATATTAAACAATAATTTTCAAGTGAAGGAGGAAATACTCATGGAAAAATACGTATGCGTAGTATGTGGTTGGGTTTATGACGAAGCTGTTGAAGGCGTAAAATTCGAAGATCAACCAGCTGATTATGTTTGCCCAATTTGCGGTGTTGGTAAAGACCAATTCGAAAAAATGTAATTGACTTACCAAAAAGACTATCTTGAGTCCGCTTAAGATAGTCTTTTTTATTTGACAAAGCACTATGTCATGTTTATAATATTATGAGTCGAGGTAAGATTATGAAACTGCAAGTAGAGCAAGCAAAAGAACATATAGGAAAGAAATTTCCTTATAGCTATACGATACCAACCTCTGAGCTTGGTGACGTAACTGCTTTTCCTTGGAGCCGTCATGATATAACCATTAATGGTGAGTTTTGGTTTGATGGTCAAAATTACATCGTTCAAGGTTCGATAGAGTCTAAAGGTGATTACGAGTGTTCTCGTTGTTTAACTACAACAGAGCATGATCGTAAGGATTCCTTTGAGGAAATCTTTAGTGATTCTAGAGACGCTGCTGAAGATGTGATTCCTTTCGATGGAGAGGAAATTGACTTAACCGAACTAATTAGGGATACATTAATCATCAATGAGCCCTCTCAAGTGTTATGTCAGGATGATTGCAAAGGATTGTGCGTTCATTGCGGAGCAAATTTAAATGTTTCACCTTGTTCTTGTGAATCCTTTGTGGTGGATCCTCGATTTGCAGAGTTACGTGCTTTGCTTGATGAGAAAGATGATAGATTGTCCTAATGATTGTACTAAGGAGGTGCAGATAATGGCAGTACCTAAGCGTAGATTGTCTAAATGCCGTCGCGATCGCCGTCGTGCTAATTGGAAATTAGAAGCTCCTGGTTATGTAGCATGTCCACAATGCCACGAACCTAAGATGCCTCATCGTGTTTGCCCTACATGTGGTCACTATAAAGGTGAGCAAGTAGTAGCTAATGCTTAATATGTGAGCGGAAAAAAGACGCCTACTGTAGTAGTAGGCGTCTTTTTTGTATGCTTTTGTATACTTTTAGTAATATATATAACTTAATATACTTCATATGCATTAGTCAGTGCCGCTATTTTATAGTAATATAAAGCTGTAGAATAGTGGCATTTTTTTATACTTTTATAAACAAAACGATACTTAAATATAAAATAATATCTATATTTAGTATATATGAGGAAAATCTGTTACTATATGTATGAAAAGCCTTGCCAATAGGGGAATTATTGTATATACTTAGGATGTAATATTAATACTAGGTCATAAAAGGTGGTCCCATGAGTCGGTTAAAGAAGCAAGAGCGCCAAAAGCAGTTACAAGAAAAACTGAATATTACGCCATTTCTTACTGATGAAGAATTGGCAACACACTTTAATGTAAGTGTGCCAACTATTCGTCTTGATCGGCTAGAGTTGGGGATTCCTGAATTGCGTGAACGCATACGCGTCATGGCTACAGGTCAATCACAAGAAACGGTAGAACATGTACCGTACGAAGTGGTTGGTGAATTGATTGATGTCACGGAAGGGCAACAAGCATTATCGATGTTGCGCACTACTGCAGACATGGAAGATCGATTTGGATATGTAGAACCACAGTATTTATATGCTCAAGCGAATTCCCTCGCAAAGGTAGTCATGGGGACTACTGTTTGTTCTGCGGAGGTTGGAAATATAAAATATAAAAACCCAGTAGGAGCTGGTACTAATTTGGTGGCAAAAGCAGAAATTGTGCGTCGCCGTGGTAATAAGTTCTTTATTTGGGTCATTATAAGAGATAAAATAAAAGAAGTATTTCGCGCAAAATTTATTATGGAATCCGTAGAGAATAGGGTGTAGATTATGAAAATTGCAATAGACGCCATGGGTGGCGACTTTGCTCCATTGGAGACTGTACTAGGATCCATTGAAGCCGTACGAGCAAATGAACACATTGAAGTGGTGCTCGTCGGCGATGAGCAGCAAATTTTTAATATATTAGAAGCTAATAATGAAGCTAAGAATCCACGCATTTCTGTACATCATGCCAGTCAAGTCATCGGTATGGATGAGCATCCAGGACAAGCATTGCGTAAGAAAAAGGACGCATCTGTTGTGGTAGCGACATCTTTAGTTCGTGATAATATTTGCGATGCCGTAATTGCTCCTGGTAGCACAGGTGCTGCTGTAGCAGCTGCATTGTTTGGACTCGGTCGCATTAAAGGGGTCGATCGCCCAGTTATTGCTACTCCGATGCCAACAGTGAGTGGTATTACTGTTATGTTAGACTCAGGTGCTAACTCCAATAGTAAACCAAAACATCTTGTACAAGGTGCTTTGATGGGCTCTGAATATGCAAAACTTTTATTAGGTAAAGAGAATCCTACAGTAGGATTGTTAAATATTGGCGAAGAAGCCACAAAAGGGAACGATGTCGTTCTAGCCACATATCCAATTTTGGAACGTATGAAAACCATCAATTTTAAAGGTAATATTGAAGGCCGTGATATTCCTAAAGGGGCCGTAGATGTTGTTGTATGCGATGGCTTTGTAGGTAATGTGGTACTTAAATTTGCGGAAGGTCTAGTAACAGGTCTTGCACAATTAGTAAAGGATAGCATCATGGCAGGGAGTATCTTTGCTAAGATAGGTGCTATGCTCGTAAAGCCAGCTTTGAAAAAAATGGCTAAACGCTTAGATCACACAGAAAATGGTGGTGCTCCACTCTTAGGGGTTAATGGGGTCTTTATGATTGCCCATGGTAGCTCTAAATCAAAAGAGATAAAGACTGCTATTGAAATTGCTGGAGATTTAGTAGAGCGTAAGATTATTCAACACATAAGAGAAACAATGGATATTGAAGGAGCCTTGAAGTATGACTATGATGAGTAAACCGGTTGGAATCATTGGTACTGGGAGCTTCCTTCCTGACAATGTAGTAACAAACTTTGATCTAGAAAAAATGGTTGATACCAATGACCAATGGATTAGAGAACGTACTGGTATTGAGGAACGACGCATTGCACCGGAAGGTATGAATACATCCTATATGGCGACTGAGGCAGCAAAAAAAGCTATGCAAATGGCTAAGGTTAGTGCTGAAGATATAGACGTGATTATTTTTGCTACCTTAACACCGGATATGATTATTCCTTCAGCCGCTTGTGTATTACAAGCGAATTTAGGCGCTAAGAATGCAGCGGCCTATGATTTACAAGCTGCATGCTCTGGCTTTGTATATGGATTGATTACTGCAGCTAGCTATATTAGCTCCGGTTTATACAAAAAGGTGCTCGTTGTGGGCGCTGAAATTCTCTCCCGTCGAGTAAATTGGAACGATCGTAGTACAAGTATCCTCTTTGGTGATGGCGCTGGTGCCGCAGTAGTATCTGAAGTCCCTGAAGGTTATGGCATTAAAGGTGTTGATATGGGTGCCGACGGTACTGGTGGTCCATCTCTTTGTATTCCTGCAGGTGGTACAGCCGTAGTTGCCAATGACCAACGCATTGAAGAAGGTTTAACATTCATTCATATGGATGGTTCTGAAGTATATAAATTTGCTGTTAAAACGATGGGGCGTACTGTTTTAAAATCTTTAGAACGAGCTGGAATGGAACTTAATGAGTTGGATTTCTTTATTCCACATCAAGCAAATATTCGTATTATTGATTCGGCTGCAAAACGCTTACATATGCCGATGGAAAAAGTATTTGTTAATTTACATAAGTATGGTAATACATCTGCCGCGTCTGTAGCGATAGCTTTGGACGAAGCTAATCGTGAAGGGCGTTTCAAACGCGGCGATAATGTTGCGTTTGCAGGATTTGGTGCAGGCCTTACATGGGCTAGCCTTGTCTTGAAATGGTATTAAGGAGGACACATCAAGATGATTAAGACTGACATTTGTGATTTATTGCAGATTGAGTACCCAATCTTACAAGGTGGTATGGCTTGGCTCGGTACTGCAGAATTAGCGGCAGCTGTTTCCGAAGCGGGTGGCCTTGGTATCATTGGGGCTGGTCATATGCCTCCTGATATTTTCCGTAATGAAATTCACAAATTAAAAGAGCGCACAAACAAACCATTTGGTTGTAATATTATGCTCATGTCTCCATTTGTTAAAGAAGTTATGGAAGTAGTTGTGGAAGAACGCGTTCCTGTTATTACAACAGGTGCTGGTAATCCTGGCGTGTATATTCCAGCTTTAAAAGAAATCGGTACTAAAGTAATTCCTGTAGTTGCTTCCGTATTACTTGCAAAACGCTTGTTGCGCGGTGGTATTGATGCAATTATCGCAGAAGGTACAGAATCTGGTGGTCACGTAGGCGATATTACTACTATGGCATTGATTCCACAAGTAGTAGATGCTGTAGATGTTCCAGTTATCGCAGCTGGTGGTATTGCTGATGGCCGTGGTATGGCTGCAGCCTTTGCATTAGGCGCTCAAGCAGTACAAATGGGTACGCGATTCGTATTATCCGAAGAATGTATTGCTCATGAAAACTACAAAAATGCAGTGTTGAAAGCGAAAGATCGCGCTACAGTTATGACTGGTTTAACAACAGGTCACCCTGTACGTATCATTGACAATGCATTGGCACATAAATATAAATCTCTTGAATTTAGCGGTGGCTCTAAAGAAGAGTTAGAGAACTTGGGTGCAGGTACACTTCGTAAAGCTGCTATTGATGGTGATGTAAAAGAAGGTTCCGTAATGATCGGTCAAATCTCTGGTATGTTAACAGATGTTAAACCATGTGCAACTATTATCAAAGATATCATGGCTGAAACTGAAACTGTAATTAAACATCTTCAAGGTCTTGGTAAATAAGGAGGCCCTTATGAAAACGGCATTTGTTTTTCCTGGTCAAGGTTCCCAAAAAGTAGGCATGCTACAAGATTTGTACAATGCGTATCCTATTGTGAAACAACGTTTTGAAGAAGCTGACGAAGCGCTTGGTTATTCTATTTCCAAATTGTGCTTTGAAGGCCCTGATACTGAACTTGTTAAAACTGCTAACACACAACCGGCTATCTTAACTGCATCAGTAGCTTGCTATGAAGTTCTTAAAGAACAAGGTTTTACACCTGATATCGTAGGTGGTCATAGCCTTGGTGAGTATAGTGCTCTTGTAGCAGCAGGCGTATTGAACTTTAAAGATGCTGTATATGTTGTTCATAAACGCGGTGAATATATGCAAGAAGCTGTGCCATTGGGCAAAGGCGCTATGGCAGCAATTTTGGCATTGCCTCGTGAACAAGTTGTAGCAATTTGTGATGAAGTTAATGCATCTGTTGGCTCTGTACAAGCGGTTAACTTTAACTGCCCAGGTCAAATCGTTATTGCTGGTGAAACAGCAGCGGTGGAAGCGGCTGCAGAAAAGATGAAAGAAGCAGGCGCAAAACGTGCTGTTATGCTTCCTGTAAGTGCTCCATTCCACAGCCGTTTGATGGAACCTGCAGCTCTTCGTTTAAAAGAAGAGTTGGATAAAATCCAAGTGAGCGATGCTCAAATTCCTGTAGTGGCAAATGTGACAGGTAAAATTTTGACTAATGCAAACGATATTAAAGAATCCTTAGTTACACAAGCTGCAAACCCTGTATTGTGGGAAGACTGCGTAGCTGAAATGGTTAACTTTGGTGTAACTCGTTTCGTTGAAGTTGGTCCTGGTAAAGTACTTACTGGCTTTACTAAAAAGATCAATAAAGATATGGAATTAGCCAATGTTGAAGACATTGCATCCTTAGAGAAAACGCTTGAATTTTTGAAAGGGGTTCGATAAAATGCATTTAGAGGGTAAAGTAGCCATTGTAACTGGCGCATCCCGTGGCATTGGTCGCGCTGTAGCTATTAATTTAGCACAATCTGGTGCTGATGTTGTAGTTAACTATAGCGGTAGCGAAGGTGCAGCTCAAGAAACTGTTGAAGCTGTACAAGCTTTAGGCCGTAAAGCCATTAAAATTAAAGCCAATGTAGCCAATGCTGAAGAAGTTGCTTCTATGGTAGAAGAAGCTCATAAAGAGTTTGGTCACATTGATATTCTCGTAAATAATGCGGGTATTACGCGCGACGGTTTGTTGATGCGTATGAAAGACGAAGATTTTGATGCTGTTATTGATATCAACCTTAAAGGTGTATATTTAGTAACTAAAGCAGTATCTAAAATCATGATGAAACAACGTTCTGGTCGTATTATCAACATGACATCTGTTGTAGGTGTTATGGGTAATGCGGGTCAAACTAACTATGCAGCTTCTAAAGCTGGTGTAATTGGTTTCACTAAATCCTGTGCTAAAGAATTAGCAAGCCGTGGCATTACTGTTAATGCTATTGCACCAGGCTTTATCAATACAGATATGACTGATGTATTGCCAGAAAAAGTTAAAGAAGCTATGGTTGCTGAAATTCCATTGGGCCGTATGGCTGATGCTGAAGAAGTAGCAACAGTAGCAACATTCCTTGCTAGCGATTTTGCTAACTATATTACAGGCCAAGTCATCAATGTAGATGGCGGTATGGTGATGTAGTTTCAAAATTAGACTATATATAAATACACTTTGAAAGGAGGTGAACCACCAATGAACACTTTCGATAAAGTAAAAGCAATCGTTGTGGAACAATTAGGCGTTGATGAAGCTGAAGTTACCATTGATTCTACATTCATCGACGACTTAGGCGCTGACTCCTTAGATATCGTTGAATTGATCATGGCATTCGAAGAAGAATTCAATGTTGAAATCCCTGACGATGTTGCAGAAAAAATTAAAACCGTTAAGGATACAGTAGAATATATTGATTCTGCTAAATAAGCTGTAAAGCTGACAATTCAGCCGCACGGGAGGCCGAGTGGCCTCCCAACCGGTTTTATTTACAGGAGGATTTGATAGTGAAGCTCCCTGAACTTCGCATTGGGAATCTAGTGGCCAAAGTACCTATTATTCAAGGTGGTATGGCGATTAGATTGTCTACAGCTCGCTTGGCAGCAGCCGTTGCAAATGAAGGTGGTATCGGCCTTATTGCAGCATCCGGTTTGCCGTTTGATGAATTACGATACGAAATACAATTAGCTAGAAAATTATCACCTACGGGTATTATTGGTATAAATGCGATGGTAGCCGCAACACAATTTGCTGGCTTAGTTAAAACTGCCATCGAAGAAGGCATTGATCTTGTAGTAGCAGGTGCTGGTTTTTCAAGAGATATGTTCGCAATGGGCAAAGAATCTGGTACTCCAATTGTACCAATTGTTTCGTCCGCAAAATTAGCTCGCATTTCTGAAGGTTTAGGTGCAGCAGCAGTAATCGTAGAAGGTTGCGAAGCTGGTGGCCACTTGGGTACGGATCGTTCCGCTCGAGAAATCGTTCCGGAAGTTGTAGCTGCTGTTAAAAACATTCCAGTTATTGGTGCTGGTGGTGTTCTTGATGGTCGTGACATCGTAGAAATGTTGAAATTAGGTGCTAGTGGCGTTCAAATGGGTAGTCGTTTTGCTGCTTCTGATGAATGTAATGCATCTGACGAATTGAAAAAAATGTATGTACGAGCTACAAACCCTGAGGATATTGTATTGATTCAAAGTCCTGTAGGTTTGCCTGGGCAAGCAATTAAAAATAAATTTGCTGAATCTGTATTAGACGGTACTGTAGCACCTCCAACGGTGTGTGATAACTGTTTAAAACATTGTTCCCATAAATTCTGTATCATCCGCGCTCTTTCTCGTGCACAACAAGGTGATGTGGAAACAGGTTTGGTGTTCTCTGGCAATAATATGAGAAAAGTCGACAAGATTATGCCAGTTAAAGATATCTTTGCTCAACTCAAACAGCAAGTAGCAGAGATTGATTAATTTAAAAGGGCTGTATAGCTATAAGAGGTGGAATAATTGGAAAAACGTGTAGTAATTACTGGCTTAGGGGCAGTGACTCCTGTAGGTATCGGTAAAGAGAACTTTTACAATGCGTTATTGGCAGGTCAATCTGGTATTGGGCCAATTACACGCTTTGATGCATCTGAATATGCAACGCGTATTGCTGGTGAAGTAAAAGATTTTGATGTTACAAACTATGGCGTAGACAAGAAAGAAGCTCGTCGTATGGACCGTTCTGTAGAATTGGCTATCGGTGCTGCTGTTCTTGCTTGTGAAGATGCTGATCTTGATTTAGATAAACAAGATTTAGATCGTTGTGGTACTGTAGTTGGTACTGGTATTGGCGGTATCGACTCTATCCATGAAGTATATGAAACATTATTCGAAAAAGGTCCTGGCCGTGTAAGTCCATTTGCAGTTCCTATGATGATTGCAAATATGACATCTGCACGTGTATCCATCCGTCTTGGCCTTAAAGGTCCTGTTATTACAGACGTAACAGCTTGTACTTCCGGTACAAATGCTATTGGCGATGCTTTCCGTATCATTCAACGTGGTGATGCTGATATCATGTTCGCTGGTGGTACTGAAGCAGCTGTTTCTCCAGCTGCTGTAGCTGGTTTCGCAGCTATGAAAGCAATGTCTACACGCAATGATGAACCAACAAAAGCATCTCGTCCATTTGACCGCGATCGCGACGGTTTCGTAATGGGTGAAGGTTCTGGTATCGTTGTTCTTGAAGAATTAGAACACGCAAAAGCTCGTGGTGCTCATATCTACGCTGAAGTTGTAGGTTATGGTACTAATGGTGATGCTTACCACATTACTGCACCAGCTCCAGGTGGTGTACAAGCTCGTAAATGTATGGAATTGGCAATTAAAGATGCAGGTATCGATCCTAAAGACGTTAACTACATCAATGCTCATGGTACATCTACTGGCCTTAATGACAAAAATGAAACATTGGCTATTAAAGAATTATTCGGCGATCATGCTAAAAACATCGCTGTTAACTCTACAAAATCCATGACAGGTCACTTGTTAGGTGCTGCTGGTGCTATCGAAACTATCGTTATGGCGATGGCAATCGAAACTGGTAAAGTTCATCCTACAATCAACTGTGACAATCCTGATGAAGGTTTGGATCTAGACTATGTTCGCGAAGGTGCACGTGATCTTCAAGTTAAATGTGCTCTTTCCAACTCTTTCGGTTTTGGTGGTCATAACGGTACACTTTGCGTACGCCGTTATGAAGACTAATGGTAGCTGTTGAAGCGCATAAGAGTAAGATGACACAAGCTCGTGAAGAAGCTCTTCATGGGCTTGTTGCTCGTTTAGACATACCTGTGTCAGATATATCCATTTTAGATTGTGCTTTTACACATACATCTTATGCGAATGAACATAAATCAAAGCATATTAATCACAATCAGCGATTAGAGTTTTTAGGCGATGCTGTTTTGGATCTTATTATTGGGGAATACCTATTTAAGACATATCCAGACATGGCCGAAGGTAATTTGACGAAAATTAAGGCCGCTACAGTGTGCGAGGATTCTTTAGCATCTGTAAGTCGTTCTTTGCAATTGGGACAATATTTATTGCTCGGTCATGGTGAACGTGCTTCCGGTGGTAATAATCGTAATTCTATTTTAGCGGATACCTTTGAGTCTCTCATTGGTGCTATCTATATTTCCACAGATTATCAAACGGCGATGAACTTCGTTTTAAAGCATCTCATTACTTATATTAAGCAAGCTTTAGAAGGTAAACGGGGCAAAGATTATAAAACTTTGTTACAAGAATATGTACAACGAGATGGTGATAAACATATAGTTTATCGTCTACTTAGTGAAAGTGGCCCCGACCATGCAAAAACCTTTCATATGGTGGTAGAAATCGATGGTGTTACTTATGAGGCTGGCAGTGGTGACGTTACAGAAAATAC
>NZ_CALJSP010000034.1:0-3344 GCF_937975875.1 Veillonella dispar
CCAGATTCCGTGCTAACTTTAGCTAATACATGACTCAATTCATCAGGACTAGAGATTTTAGTGTGCCCACAGCCATAGAGTTTAGCGGCCCCACTATAATCTAAACCTTGTGACGTAGAGAACAAGTAGTCAAAATGCTTTGTCCCCTTTTGAGGTAAGTATTCAAAAATACCGCCTCCATCATTATTATGCAAAATAATGGTTAAGTTTAAATTATGAGTTTTAGCTACAGCCAATCCATTCAAATCATGGAACAAGGATAAATCCCCTGTTACTAAATATGTAGGTCTACCATTTACTGCTAGCCCTAGAGCCGTTGAAATAGTGCCATCAATGCCATTGACACCTCGGTTGCCGAAAAGAACCGCCTTAGATTCCCCACTGAACCAGAAGTAATCAAAATCGCGAATCGTCATACTATTGGCAACAAAAATTTGTCCATCTTCTGGGATATACTCTTGTAACTCGCGTATAGTTCGGCCTTCAAAGCAATGAGGTTCATCGATAGCTAAGCTTAGTTGCTTCTTACCCTCTTGTTCTAATCGTTGCCATATGTTTAAGTACGTATCAGAGCGATTGTTTTTTCCATACAAATGGGTAAAGACATCAATGCTAGCTTGCACATGCATGGTAGTTTTACCTGTTGGATTCATGGAGTCCATGGTAGGATTTACCTCAATATACTCCACATCAGTCCAGCTAGCAATCATCTGTTGCACTCGTTTTGACACAACGATTTGGCCAAACTGAATTACACAATCTGGTTTTAACTCACGCCAAAGAGCTTGCCCTGCTAATAATGCATCATACGTAGAGATAACAACATTATTAGCATCAATCCCCTCTTTATTGCTTTGATTATCCGCCGAGTTATAACGTCGTCTTACATTAGACAATGGATCCGCCAAAATAGGGGCTTGTAAAGCCTCCCCAAAGGAACGAATCGTATTAGCTTCATCTATATCGATCTGCGGGCCTGCTAGGATAAGGATACGCTCATATCTTTCAAGTAAATCATTAATCTCGTTTGTACCATTATTTCCATGAGCAATATCAACTGCATTATTAAAATGAGTCAAATTATTTCTATTATCACAGCCAAACACACTACTATAGTTTGGTTTAACCACTTTAAAGGAACTGCGACCAGCCTCAAAATGGTTACGGCTCAATTCTGGCACCAATGGTTCAAAGAGAGGCACATTAATATGGACTGGCCCTTTTTTCGTATCCATCGCTTTCATATACGCTTTACGAGCCACTTGGCGAGGATATGTATAGTAATGAGCCTCTTGAGGCACAGCTAATTCTTCAAAATAATTGACCGCAGTGCCAAAGATTTTGTGCTGATCTACAGTCTGAGGAGCCCCTACATGCAATAATGTATGAGGTCTATCAGCAGATAGTACAATGAGCGGTACCCCGCTATATTGAGCTTCCAAAACAGCTGGCAAATAATGGGCCACAGCCGAACCTGAAGTACATACGAGTACAGTTGGTTCCTTATGAGCCTTTGCAATGCCTAGAGCCATAAAACTAGCAGAGCGCTCATCTATATTCATATAGGTTTCAAATCCTTCATGCTCCTTGAACAGCATGGCCATCGTCGTAGAACGAGAACCAGGGCTAAACACCGCATGACGGACGCCGAGTTGGTAGAACTCGTCTACCAAGGCAGCAATATATTCATTCATTATATTCCCTTTCAAACACCCCTAGAGGTACGGAAACAATTATAAGGCATCAAGAATGGTGCGCATTTTATTATTAGTTTCAGCGTATTCTTCATCCGCATCAGAATCGGCTACAACACCACATCCTGCATAGGCATACAATACATTATCCATGATAAGAGCAGATCGAATAGCAACTACAACGATGCCGTCCCCCATATCTTTCATAAAGCCAAAAGGGGCTGCGTACATGCCACGTTCATGAGATTCATACTCTTGTAATAAGGCTAGCGCCTTTTCTCGAGGTTCACCACCAAGGGCTGGTGTAGGGTGTAATAACTTAGCCCAATCCACAAGAGATTTTGTACTATCCTTTGCGGTAATTATGGTACGCAAATGATAGAGGTGCGACAACTCCATAATGCCGGTTTCCCCCACCGTAACATGTGGAGTAATTTGTCTCATCGTATTCACGATACGATCGCGAACGATATTATGTTCTACAAGATTTTTCTTATTAGTTAGTAATTGTTCCTTAGTCCACGCGTTAGGACCATCCTTTGGAGCAGTGCCCGCTAAGGCATAGCTTAATATTTCACTGCCGCGATGGCGGACTAAAATTTCTGGCGATGCCCCTACAAAGGTACGCCCATCCTTTTCATAGCCAAAGATAAAGCAATTAGGATTATTATCCACTAAGTTAGCTAAGATACTTGCCACATTATATGGTGTTTCGCTAGTGAATTCGACCTCACGAGAGGAGACGACCTTAGTCATCTCACCGCTGTTAATACCATTGGCAATAGCATTCATCAAACGATTCCAATCCGCCTTATCATCACTGGTTTCTTTGTAGTTATGATGAACTCGAGGTACCTCATAATTCTCAATAGGTACACTTTCACCAGCATGTAGATAGAAGGACTCTCCATTTTCTACGATGTAATAATGGGTAAAAGCAATCATTTCATGGCCCATATTAGACCATTTAGGGTCTTTTACAGTATCAAAAAAAGTATCCCCATAAAATACATAAGCGTAATTATGGCGATCGTTATCATCTTTAACCGTCGCTAGACGTTTAGCGCCCACAACGATGCGGTCACTTTGGCGATCCACCCAAAACACACGTTCTTCATTGGGGAAATTCATCCAAAATGATACCGGACTATTCAGTTTTAACGGTTCTTTGTTATATTTCATAGTTGTATGTCGCTATACGAAAAATAGACTATAGTAAAAACACCTAATATGTAGAAGATGTACTTCTACATATTAGGCGCCATCAATAGGTTTCAAAATGTTGAGATGAGCCTAACGCCATCACACGTCGATGGGCCCTCTTTATATCTACATTATTATAACATAGGTAACCATTAAAAGGTAGAAAATAAAAACCTCTACACCACATGCGCTATGCATAAATGTAGAGGTTTTTATATTTTTGAAATGCTATTGTATTCTTTTAAATACATGTTTACATGATTTAAAAGACCTTTAGTTTATTTGAAAGCTTTCGCCCCAATATCTGTACGATATTGCATGCCCTCAAAATCGATATGTTCTATACGACCATAAGCTCTATCGAGTGCGGTTCTAAGGTCCTTACCAAGGCCGGCGTCCTTGCAGTGGGGGTCCATATAGCGCAGGAAGTACCAGGAAGAACCGGCC
>NZ_CALJSP010000035.1:0-1488 GCF_937975875.1 Veillonella dispar
ATTAGATAATTGTGATACCACTTGCCCCGGTTCTACAACCTCTACAGCAGAAAGCATACCCATTGGGATTTTATCGATATACGCAACCTCGTCTACGATAGGAATTTTATGATCTAATCGATTATTGACGAGTACTCCATCATCGGCTTGAAGAATAGCAGCGCGAATATCATAACCGCGTTGACAGTACGCATTGATAAGCTGTGCTACCAATTCAAAATCGATAATTTTAGGAGCTACCACGATGTATGGCTTATCTTGTGGCTTGTCGATGAGTTGTTCAATAGGAACTGTATAGCCTACACCAAGTCCTAAACCACCTGGTGTTTTAGGATTGTGACCTATCATGGTAGATTCCGTAATAATGGTTTCCGTAATGGTCTCCATAGCTACATCACCGATAACTGGTGTAGCCTCATTAATGCGAATTAAGTCAATGTCTCGTAGTGTAAGATTAGCAGACTTGATTAGCGACTTGAGGGCATCCATGAGGCCTACGATATTTTCGCGCGTTCCTTTAATACCAGTGGTGCTAGCAATAGCAGAAGATAAGAACTTTACCTCTCCATTGCTATGAATTTCGGCCAAGGCCGCTTCTGTTGTAGAGTTTCCGATATCGATGCCAACAATTCGTTTCATAATGACATCTCCTATAGGTTAATTATCACCTTTCAGTTTTTTACGGCGTTCGTAGTTTTCTGCAGCTTCTCGTACAAAGTTTGCACAAATTGGAGCACCTAGACCATCAAGTTCGCTAGCAATATCCAAGAGTTCTTGTTTAGAAGAACGATATGGACGAAGTGCATTATACATTTCAAGTAAGCGTTTATCGCTAACTTTCGTCATTTCTGCGGCGCGGGAGAAGTTGAGTTCAATTTGATCACGGCCCCCAGCCTTAGCAATTTGACCTTGGGCTTTCAAAATGGATGGAGAAATTTTCAAATCATCCATTGTGATGTGACCTGCCATTACGTTATCCATCGTAATATGGCTCAAGTCACGGCCTTGACCAAGATCAATCCATTCAGGATGTTTTTTAGCAATCGGATAATCTTCGATTGTAACTACTCTATCTACTGTGTTAGTTGTAGATGGTGTATGAGGCGTTGAATACTGTGTTGTACTGCCTTTCGCCCCTTCTATTTCAGATACGATCTGCCGAATTAAGGCTTCTAATTCGTTAGCCATAGTAAACCTCCTTATACAGTGACACGAACTTCATCAGCTGGCTTACCTTTTACTACATGCTTAGTTTCCTTGATGTGAAGTAACGCGGACAATGCTTGGTATTTTGGACGAGCCATTTGATCGTTCAATGTTGGTACTGGTGTTGGGGATTCGCCCTTAGCGTATTTAGCAGCATTTTTACCGATAGCGCGGTATGTTTCAGCTGTTAATAGCGGTGCTTGAGGGAATAATTCCAAATTTGAAAGTGGTTGTAAGTCCCGTTGGTGAATCAAGGTTGTACCTTTAGATTGAATGCCGATA
>NZ_CALJSP010000036.1:0-25802 GCF_937975875.1 Veillonella dispar
ATGTATTACATAGGGAGGTGCTTTATATGGCAAATATTTCAGTCCGTTTAAATGAACAAGAAGAAGAGTTATTTAAAACATATGCTGAGTTTATGGATGAAACACTTTCTACTCTCTTTAAGAAGGCTTTACTAGAAAAGATTGAAGATGAATTTGATCTTAAGGTAGGTCAAAAAGCATTAGCAGAATATAAGCAAGATCCTGTTACCTATTCTGTGGCGGAAATGCGTGCAAAATATGGCTTATAAACTTGAGTTTTCTAAACGGTTTGACAAGCAATTTTCTAAACTCGATAAATCAACGCAACGGTATATCTTTAATTGGCTTATCAAGAACGTAGATAATGTCGAAAATCCTAGATATTCAGGAAAATCATTGACAGGCAATAAGACGGGGCTGTGGCGTTATCGCATTGGTAATTATAGAGTCATTGCTGATATTAATGATGATAGATGTATTATTTTAGCGTTAGAAGTTGGACATCGAAAAGATATTTACAAATAGAGGATACATTATGAAATACTTACGTCGTGAACTTAATCAAGTAGAAAAAGAATACTTAAAACAATTTGGACAAGACTCTTTAAACCGTGTCGTTCTACACGATCCAAATACAAAGGATAAACAAGAGGTACAAGATACGATTGATATTCTAAAAGACGCTATGGCAAAGAACAAACCTCTAGAACAAGTTCCAGAGGATATGTGGAAACTTATAGAGTTTTAAAGGATGAGTCATCTATTTCTTACATACAGCTCAATAAAAATAAAAGGCACATTGTTAATCGAATGACCTTCTTAATTTAAGGAGGTAGTTCAAAACAATGTGCCTTTTTGTTATAGGTTATAGAGTTCAGGTTTACGATCTCTAAAAATATTAATTTTGTTACGAATGTCTTCGACTACAGCGAGGTCGATGTCGACGGAAGCAATGCCTTCATTAGTATCCATTTCAAGTAGGTTGGTGCCCCATGGATCATATACTGCAGAGTGACCAGTACTTTGAACGCGGCCCACTGTGCCACAGCCGTTTACGGCACAGACAAAGAGTTGGTTTTCAATAGCTCGCACTTCATTGAGTACTTGCCAGTGACGTAAACGCATCGTAGGCCATTGAGCAGGCACAAACAATAATTCTGTGCCTGGTAATGCAGCCATTCTTACTAGTTCAGGGAAACGGATGTCGTAACAGATGACCGTGCTACAAGGAATTCCATCTAGCTCAAAATGCGTAGTATGAGTACCGCTAGCAAAGTATTTGTCTTCCTTAGCAGGGCTAAAGCCGTGCATCTTGGAATATTCTCCTACAAGTTCACCGCTTCGGTTGTAAACATAGGATGTATTAAATACGAGATTGTCTTTTGCAACTGCTACAGAACCGCCCACAATATTTACATTATGTTCTTTAGCGAATGCACTTAATAAGGCTTTTGTGCGGGCCCCATTTGTATCGGCGATATTGATTAAATCAGTAGATGGATAAAAACCAGTGTTCCAGGTTTCAGGTAATACGATAATATCTGGACTTTCAGATAGGGCCTGATTCAATAATTCTTGAACTCGATTGTAGTTATATTCTACGTCGTTTACGTGGACATCCATTTGTATGAGGGTAAGTCGTTTTTTCATGGTAAATCCTCTGTGTATTAAAATAGTATAGTTTACGTTATATAGTATATAATTAGAATATTAAAGCATTATTGAGAGTATTACAATATGACAATGGTTACAGTTGAAATACTCTTTTTCAGTAGAAATGGATAGAATGGATTTAGATAACACTAGATGTACAGGCTATCATTGCCATAGGTGTTCCAGATGAGCCTATATATCCTAGACCTAGAAAATCACTTGATGAGGTACTAGTAAAGCGTTAGTTTTTTACTAATCTTCATAGAAATGTTATAATATTCTGTATATAATTGTGTTCTAATAGAGGAGGACCTATGAAACGGATTCCATTGGTAACACTATTAGTTGTCGCATTGGCTGTGGTTTTAGCAGGATGTGGATTGCTTTCACAAAAAACGGAACCACCTAGTTCAACGGCGCCTGTAAAAGAAGTCAAAATGGTACATCCATCGGGCATCCCTGTTCTTATGTATCATAAAATTGGCGATGATAAGGATAACGATGCAGTTATTCGTGAGGATCTATTCAGAGAACAAATGAAGTTCCTCAAAGACAATGGTTATAATCCATTAACGATGGACCAACTATATGATTATGTCGTAAATGGTGCAGCAGTGCCTGAAAAACCTGTTGTATTAACCTTTGATGACGGTTATGCAGATACATATTCTATCGTATATCCAATTATGAAAGAATATGGTTTCGCAGCCACTGTGTT
The DNA here is from genome assembly GCF_937975875.1 of Veillonella dispar. Taxonomy (GTDB): domain Bacteria; phylum Bacillota; class Negativicutes; order Veillonellales; family Veillonellaceae; genus Veillonella; species Veillonella dispar_B. The sequence continues at coordinate 2,351 of NZ_CALJSP010000036.1, forward strand.
TATCAATCCTGGCGATGTAGGTACACGGTTAACTTGGGATCAAATTCGTGAAATGCATAAAAATGGTATCACCATTTCAAATCATGGATTCCAACATATCGAAATGGGCCAATTGTCTGAAGCTAAACAAATAGAAAATATTACAAAGGCTCAAGAAGCCCTTGCAAAAGAAGTGGGCATCAAGGATAATCCTTGGTTCTGCTATCCTTATGGAGATAAAAATGAATTCACCGATGCTGCTACCAAGAAAGCAGGCATCAAAATGAGTATGGCTATGAAATCTGGCTGGGCTCATACAGGTGATAATCCATATAACATATTGCGTGTTTGGGTAGGCAATGCTGTTGATATCAAACATTTTGAAGAACGCGTTAGTACCGAACATTTCACTGATTTATAAGGAGAAATACATTGTTCAAAAAGAATTGGGTAAAGTTCATCATCATGGTGTTCTTATTTACCGTTGTAACCTCACCATTCGTGGTGCTCTTTGGACCATTTAATAATGTAAAGCGCGCCGTTATTGGTGCCATATTGCAATCTCGCCATCCTCATTACATTACATGGCTTTTCAGTGAAGATGAATTGCAATCTATTTTGGGGACAGTTGGCGTTGTTAAAAGTCAAGATTTGTTCAAGTTTAATGCTCGTGAAGATAAGAGCTTAAACCTTGAAAAAATTCAGTCTGCTCGCTATGTAGGCTATATTCTTGAAATTCCAGATCCTCGTCGTATCGAAGTTGGTACAGCTGCTAATATTCAAGAAAAAGGCGATACTACAAGTAATATTGCGAAGATGAATAATGCGGTAGCTGCTATCAATGGCGGCGGTTTCCACGATCCTAATGGTACTGGTACAGGCCGTTTGCCTTATGGCTTTATTTTGCATGATGGTGAATATGTTATCGGTAAAGATGTAGGACCTGAAGAGGCGGTAGACTTCGTAGGCTTCTCTAAATCTGGTAACCTTATTGCAGGTAACTACGATAAAACACAACTTAGTGATATGAAAGCCATGGAAGGTATTACCTTTGGCCCGCCTCTTATCGTCGATGGTAAGAAGATGATTACCGAAGGCGATGGTGGCTGGGGCGTAGGTCCACGTACTGCTATCGGTCAAAAGAAGGATGGTACAGTACTATTCCTCGTAATCGATGGTCGTCAACCAGGTTATTCTCTTGGCGCTACATTGCGCGATGTACAAGATATTCTTTATGAAAAAGGTTGCTACATTGCAGCGAATTTAGATGGTGGTTCTAGTTCTACACTATACCTCAATGGTAAAGTAGTGAACAAACCAGCCGATTTGTTAGGAGAACGCATGATCCCAACGGCGTTTATCGTGAAATAGGAGGACACATGAAACCTTTTACGCGTGTACTGAGCGCCTTTGCGGTTGGTATTCTTCTGCAAGGTGGGGTGTACCTATACCTTGATCAATATATGTTTGCACCGACTACAGATTTTAATGTAGCAGGTGCATCTAAGGATGATACTAAAAACTTCCCTGATGTAAAGGAAGGCACAAAATATGTATCGTATGACCGTCAGTTTATGGCGGTTGTTACCGAAAACTCTTTGAAAATCTATAAGGCTAATGAAAGTAAGCCTACTACAATAGATTTGAAAGGACGTTCTATTAGTTACTTTAACTGGATGCCTGACCGTAACTATGCCATCATGGGTCTATATGACTCTAGAGAGGTTGTTATGGCGCGTCTCAATGCAGATGATCCTGAACATGAAGTAGATACAAAGCTTGAAGATTTGCCACGCAATAGTAAAATCGTAGATGCTGCTTACTCTGAAGCGACGAATGTTGTGTATATGAAGGTGAAAGTTCAAGAAAACGCATATCGTATTTATCGTACCGATGCGAACTACGATACGCGTCGCGTTTATATGCAAGCTACTGATATTGGCCACATCGGCGTATTCTATGATGAAGATAGATTCTTCTATGATAACGCTAAGACTGGAGATATCTTCATGTTTAACGGCATTGAAGGTGGCTGGCGTGTTATCAATCCACCAGGACGATTCCGCTTAATCGGTGTTGATATGGATAAAACTATCTATATTGCTCGTGTTGATGAGGATAACAATGCCTTAACTGTTTACACTGGTAAACTCGGTGTAGGCTTCAAACCAGTTTATAAATATAATCATCCAACAACATTCAATGAATTAACATTGTCTGATGTAAAAACTATCATTAAGGATGGTAGTGACGAAACTACGAAGGTAACAGAAGATGATACATCATCTAAATCATCTAGTGATAGTAAAAAGAAATCTTAATAAAAAGCCTTTATAATGATTCATTATAAAGGCTTTATTCCTATACTCGTTTGTACTATAAGGATATATATGAATATATTATTTGTACGACTCAGCTATATAGGGGATATACTACATGCCACACCTGCTGCGCGCTGGATTAAAGAGCATTATCCAGAGGCAAAGCTACATTGGATTGTAACACCTAGTATGGTAGAACTTTTACAGGGAAATCCCTATGTAGATGAAATCATTCCTTGGGAGCGGGATGAATATGAAGCACATTCTAAAAAACTACATATTCCAACGATGTGGCGCATGTGGTGGGAACTTAGAGATAAGTTAAAACCATACAAATTTGATGTGGCTGTCGATGTACAAGGGCGACTCATAACAGGGCTCGTTTTATTGGCAGCAGGTGCACCCATTCGCCTTGGACTTGGTGGTACAAAAGAGCTGAATTGGATGTTTACTAACTACAAGGCAAAGCCGAGTACAGATCATGTCATTAAGCGTTATATAGAGGTTGCTAAATTACTGAATACAGCCGTTGCAGAGCATAGTGGATTAACTACATCTGCTGCTGTTATCACTGATGATGAAAAACCTTGTATAGTCAACGGTTCTAATGGTAAACGGTTATACCACATGGATTTTTTTGTACCCTCCGATTTGCATGCTTGGGCAGAAAATCAGTGGGAATCAATCAATTATGACACCTCCTTAAATCGCGGAGAGGTGGACAAGCCACTGCGTATAGGTCTTGTCCTAGGCACATCTTGGGCGACGAAAGAGTGGCCTCAAGAGAAATGGTATTCTCTCATTAAATCTCTCCAGTATAGAGCCAATTTTGTGTGCTTAGGCGGTCCAAAAGAGGCAACTCAATACAAACCGTTGATGGACTCCATAACGGCTGATGGCCTTGATAAAATTATGCTGAATATGTTGGGGAAAACCACACTTCAAGAGGTAGGGGCTTTAATTGAAAGTTGCGATGTAGTAGTGACTGCTGATACGGGTGCATTGCATATTGCACTAGCTTTAAATAAACCTGTTGTCGCGCTTTTTGGACCTACAGATCCTAAGCTGTGGGGACCGTTGACGGGGAACTTTAAGGTTCTTGTTAATGATGAGTTAGATTGCTTAGGATGTCGTAAACGACGTTGTCCTAAGCCTGATCAATATTGTATGTCTGGTATTGAATCGGTACGCGTGAAAAAGGCAATTTTCGAATTAATAGGAGATAAACATGGCAAAGTTTAAAATTCAAAAAGGCTTATCCGATGCGGATATGATGAAAAACTTTAAAGATACTGAAAATTTTGAAGAAACAATGCTTGATAGAGAGCGTTCTGCTAAGAAACCTGTCGTATATCAAAGTCCAAAACAAAAGGAAGATGCATTCTATCGTGAATTCCTTACAGAGAAGGTAGAAACTTTAATTGGTAAAATGTTGCTCGATATTAAGATGGAATACTTCAAAGAAGGTGAGGGTGCATTCTCTATCCAAGTTAAACGAGATGGTAAAAATATCGTTCTTGAAACGGCACCAAAAAAGGTAAAACCTGAAAAATAATATAATAATAATTGCTTACTATAAGAACCTACCTATAAAAGGTAGGTTCTTTTGTATATTTATAAATCACAATAATACAGGTGCGTCATCAATAAAAGTGATGAGCTTATAAGCGTACCGATGATTATCGAAGTACTAGATTTATAAATACCGATATACTTTGGCGGATGGCCAATAATAACTAAAAATTATTGCGATATAAATTTTGGTTTCTCATTAAAAAGAGAAATTACAAAGAAATATAATTGATTAAAAATACATGTTAAATCCTAGCTTTTTAGCACTTTATTGTGATTTCTATCACGAAAAAATCATAATTGAATACATGAAATTATGAGTAAATAGCATAATGTGGTTGTTGACAAAGAATTTTATAAGTAGTCTAATATAAGTATGTCTTAACGATTGCTTGAGTATTTGCTCGTGTGAGCAAGTGCTATAAAAATCGTAAAAAAATAGGTATGAGATAGTTATGTAGTGGATGTATAAAATTACATGCATAAACTATTTCGATTTGGAGGATTAACATGGCTAAAAAATTAAGAATCTGCGAAACCGTTCTTCGCGACGGTCATCAATCTATTTTGGCAACACGCATGCGTTACGAACAAATGGAACCAGTGCTTGGCCTTTTAGATGAAATTGGTTATGAAGCTCTTGAATGTTGGGGCGGCGCTACTTATGACAGCTGTCTTCGTTTCTTGAATGAAGATCCATGGGAACGCCTTCGTAAATTGAAATCCAATTTGAAAAACACTCCACTACAAATGTTACTTCGTGGCCAAAACTTGTTGGGCTACAAACACTACTCTGATGATGTAGTAGAAGCATTCTGTAATGCAGCTGTAAAAAATGGTATTGATCGTATCCGTATCTTCGACGCATTGAATGACCCTCGTAACATGGAAGCTGCTATTAAGTACTCCAAAAAAGCAGGCGCACACGTTCAATCCGCTATGGTATACACAATCTCCCCAGTTCATACAACTGAAAGCTTCTTGAAAGTAGCTGAAACATTGGTAGAAATGGGTACAGATTCCTTATGTATCAAAGATATGTCCGGTTTGTTAGGACCTGCTGATGCATATGATTTGGTTTCCACATTCAAAAAACGTTTTGGCGAATTGCCAATCGACTTGCACAGCCATTTCACTTGCGGTCTTGCAAGCACTACATACTGGGAAGCTGCTAAAGCTGGCGTAGATATCATCGATACTGCTATCTCTCCATTCGCTCATGCAACTAGCCAACCAGCTACTGAAACTATGATCGAAATGTTCAAAGGCACTGAATGGGATCTTGGTCTTGACCTTGATAAATACATTCCATTAGTTGACCACTTCCGTAAAGTAAAACAACAAATCGCTGAAGAATTCAACTTGAAACCAGCTAGTGATGTAATCCCAGCAGTTCGTCGTTACCAAATTCCTGGCGGTATGTTGTCCAATACTCAAAACCAATTGAACGAAATGGGTATGGGCGATCGCTTCTTCGACGTTATGGATGAAATGCCACGCGTACGTGAAGACTTGGGTTACCCTCCATTGGTAACTCCAACATCCCAAATCGTTGGTACAATGGCTATGATGAACGTTATGATGGGCGACCGTTATAAAATGGTTCCTAACGAAGTTAAAGACCTTGTACGTGGTAAATACGGTGCATTGCCTGGTAAAATTTCTGACGAAATCCGTCACACTATCATCGGTGATGAAGAACCTATCACTTGCCGTCCAGCAGATCTTATCGAACCTGAATTGGAAGGTTACCGTCAAGATTTAGCTTCCAAAGGCTACAATGGTATCACTGACGAAGACGTATTGACTTACGCTATGTTCCCAGAAGTTGCTATTAACTTCTTCGATGCAAATCGTCGTTAATCCAAATATTAAAAGAGGATTCCTATGGAATCCTCTTTTTTTATGTATAATAAGGCAATTGAATTATATATGAGTAGAGAAATATTTTGATACTAATAATATAAGGTAACAGAATTTATTTTTACAGATATAGCATTTTTATATTTAGAGATTTTATAAAAAATATAGAGAATATTGAATAAGACGATATAGATGCTTATCTTTGATGTCCTAAAAATTACTTATAATATGTTGATATAAGTTACCCGGATGCGTGTAACTTATATCAAAAACTTAAGAATAGTAGATAATAAAAGGCATACTGACCATATGTAATAACTGCCAATTATAAACTAACAATGAAGAAAATATGAAGGTTAAATCACTTTTTTGAGCTTTTCACTTGCTTTAAGTATTAAAAATAGCGTAAACTATAAGAAGTATCTAATATTTATGATATTGAGGTAACCCTGTGAATTTACAAATACGGATTTGGATATCCAATGTTGTGCTCTTTGTAGTGCCTATTTTGATAGCAATTATCTTATTTTTGCTATACTTTACAGGTCTGCGCATATTGGCTAATGCCGGTTACTATTTGCGTATTGAGCAGGAACAACAGTTTAAAAGTGTCAGTCGAATCACTGAAACAATTACCTTTTATGGTTTAGAAAACAACTTAATAGATAGCTTAGTAAAGCCTAGCTATAGCTTACTCGATCCAAAGGAAGTATATGTAGAAGTACTAGATCAAGGTAATATGGTGTACACCTATGGTAATCCTCAAATTTATAGTGCCTCTGCTATTGTTGGTCTTATTGATGTAAACCCTGAATTACAAGGTATCGTATATCAGTCCAATAATACTTTCGTATATGAAATGAGGAAATACGATGGGCGCCATGCTTACGTATATCATATTGCTATAAAGCGAGCTACTCATGGTAGTGATAGCTTAATGGAATCAGTTTCCTTCTATATTATTGTAGTGGCTATATTACTCTTTATTGTTACCTTCTTTGCTATTAACCGATTTGTTACACGATTCATCATGATTCATGTTAAGAATATGACAAAATCGTTAGAAATGGCCAATCGTCAGATTGAAATGGAACAGGAGCAACAAAAAGAGTTATTAGCTGGGATATCCCATGATATCCGGACACCGTTAACAGCGATTAAAGCGTATGCAGAAGGTGTTCGCGATGGTATTGCACCAACAGAAGAGCAACAAAAACGCTATATGGGAATTATTTTGAAACGGGCTAATGATTTAGATTCTATGTTGGAGGAATTGTTCCTTATTACAACATTGAATTATAAGAAAGAGTCGCGGCCATCTGAACGAATTGAACTCGGTCAATATGTACGTGATTTTGTAGAAGATCATTTGGCGCCTTATCAAACAAGAGGGCTTGAAATCAAATTCCGTATAGCAGCTGAAAGTGCTTTTATTAATGCAAACCCACAATTGTTACAACGTGTTTTACAAAATGTGTTGAACAACAGTGCTAAGTATAAAATGGCCGATATTGGTCATTGTGTGATTGATGTAACTAGTGATGATGATTATGTATACTGTGTTATCAGTGATGATGGCCCAGGGGTACCGCCAGATTCTCTAGAGCGTCTAATGCGCCCGTTCTACCGTGTAGATTCGTCTCGTACGAACCCACAAGAAGGTAGTGGTCTTGGATTGTCGATTATTCGTCGAATTATGGAAATCTTTGAAGGCCGAGTTGTGATTGAAAATGTAAGACCACATGGTCTACGTGTTATATTAGAATTTCCTAAACAAGGAGAAGAATCATGAGTGAACATATCTTAATTATTGAAGACGATTTGGATATCGCCAATATTGAGCGTGATTATTTAATGGTGGCAGGTTATGATGTTACGATTATGACTAATGGTACTGAAGGTATTGAGGCTGCTTTAAATACTCCTGTAGACCTTATCATCCTTGATGTTATGTTGCCAGAAATGGACGGCTTTGAAGTTTGTCGCCAAATTCGTGACAAGGTTCGCGTCCCAATTGTTATGGTAACGGCTCGTCTTGATGATATCGATAAAATTCGTGGTCTAGGTGTAGGCGCTGATGACTACATTGAAAAACCATTCTCTCCATCTGTATTGATTGCAAAAATCAAAGCTATGTTGGCACAATATAAACGCTTAACAGAGCGTGATGCTATGGAAACTAATGCTATTCAATCCGGTGAAATTCGTCTTGATCCTAAGATGATGAAAGTTTGGGTAAACGAAAAAGAAGTTCATCTTAAAAAGAAAGAGTTCCAATTATTAGAATTTTTAATGCGTAATCGTGATATCGTATTTAGTAAAGAAGAATTGTACTCTCGTGTATGGGGGCTTGACTCTTACGGTGATTATGCAACTGTAGCGGTTCATATCAACCGTTTACGTGAAGAAATTGAAGATAACCCATCCGATAGTAAACATATCATCACAGTGTGGGGTGTAGGTTATAAATTTGTTTGATAACTGAAAGACGTTTTCACTTTGTACTCACGTTTTTGTTGGCTGTTGATAAAATATGAGTTTATAGAGAGTTATTATATAGATATAATCAAAGATTTAAAAATAGTTTATATACTTCCTTTGATAGTTTAGATATTCCATGTATACTTATTTAGGTAAGGCTGACGTTTGATTCTAGATAAGAAACAACTAAACTTCTCTCTCTTAATAAGTTCTCTCTCAACTTATCTAGATCACATATACTCTCTCTCAACAGTCCTTACACTCTCAAACTATATGCATAAAGGGCATTTGCTAGCGACGGCTAGTGAATGCCCTTTATGTTTTATATGATAGCTTTATATAGAGCTTTTGGTTCGTTTCATTTCTCTGATATTGAATTGTTCTCGAAAGATCGCCAGATACATATTATTTATAGAAATTATATTTTTATTATAGATGTAATAAATTGTTATGTTGCATTGTAAAGTATTGCGTACTATAATAGGTTCATCAAAATCAATTTTATAAAATTGATTTTCATTAAATCATTAAGAAATGATATGAGGAGAAATGTATGAATTTTTCAAAATATAAGAAATCAATTATAGCCTGTGTGCTAGCTCTTGGTATTGGTGTAGGCGGTGGCTACTATTTCTTTGGTAGTCCTGTGACACATCAAACAACTGTGCGAGAACAAACAAAACAAAATAAGCCGATTACAGATACACGTAATACATACGTAGTTCAAGCGGCAAAAGAATCTGGCCCAGCTGTAGTGGGAATTACCACTCAAGTTTTCCAAAAGGATATTTTTAATCGTACTATCTATGCTGGAGAAGGCGTAGGTTCTGGTGTACTGATTGATAATGATGGACATATCGTAACAAATAATCATGTTGTCGCTGGTGCTAAAAATGGAGAGGTTACCGTATCTTTGTCTAATGGCTCTACCGTAACAGGTACAGTTATTGGCACAGATGCTCAAACAGATTTAGCTGTTGTTAAAATCGATCCTCCAAAGGATATTCAACCAATTAAAATAGGTGACTCTGATTCACTACAAGTAGGGGAACCTGCCATTGCTATTGGTAACCCATTAGGTCTAGAGTTTAAAGGTTCTGTTACATCTGGTGTAATTAGTGCTTTGGCGCGTACTATTGATGATCAAGGGCAACGATTCCCATTGATCCAAACCGATGCAGCTATTAATCCAGGTAACTCAGGTGGTGCTCTTATCAATGCAGACGGTGAATTGATTGGTATTAATAGCTCTAAGATTTCTAAAGAAGGCGTTGAAGGTATGGGCTTTGCCATTCCAATAAACTCAGCTATGACAGTTGTAGATTCTATTATTAAAAATGGTAAAGTTGTGCGTCCTTATATTGGTGTGTGGGCTGTAGATCGTCAAACAGCAGCACGTAACAATGTAAGTTATGAAGGCGAAGGCCTTCTCATTGTTCAACTTGATGCGAATGGTCCTGCAGCAAAGGCTGGTTTAGTAGAAGGGGATACAATTGCTCAAATTGATGGCAAGGATATTAGTACATTATTAGAATTAAAAGAGCAAATCGATGCTAAGAGCCCTGGCGATACAGTTTTAGTATCCTATACACATAACGGCAAAATGAAGAGTACACAGCTTAAATTAGGACAAGCATCTTCAAATTAAATACATGAGATCAAATAAAGCTTTTATAATTAAAGAATTTACTTTTGAATAGTCGGAAAATCCTCATCTTAGATGAGGATTTTTTTGTTGTAGATGATGTATTAGGATGGATTTATGTCAAAATAATGGATAAATTATATGAATTTTAGAAAAATTTTTATCTCTATAAAATCAGTTGGTATCTATATTTATAAGTATTGTGATGTGTCAATTTATGCTTTGTAAAATATATTTTTAACAAGGTACCTTGCAATACGAGGTACCTTGTGTTATTATGTATTTGTCAGTACATGATAGTGACCGTAAGAGAGCTTTCACATTGGCAGGCAAGCACAGCCTAAAGGGAGGAACTATGCAAGTTCAATTAAAAAAAGGTGTTATGGATATGCTAGTGCTAGCATTACTAACACAAACTGATCGCTACGGATATGAAATCGTAAGCACCATTTCGGAGTATATTGAAATTTCGGAAGGAACTATATATCCATTATTTAATAGATTGAAAAAAGAAAAGTATGTTGAAACATATTTGAAGGAGTCCTCTACAGGACCATCTCGGAAATATTACCACATCACGGCAGATGGCCGTGCAGCATACAATAAGATGCGTCAAGAGTGGGATGAATTCTCTGGTGTCATCAATATCCTGTTGAAAGGAGTCGACTATAATGAACAAAAATAGCTTTTTGGAGGCATTGCGCAATATATTTAAAAAGGCGCGCGTTGCTGATGTAGAGAGTATTATAGAGGTTTATGAAGAGCATTTTGCAGTAGGTTATGAAAAAGGTCTTACCGATAGCGAAATCATTAAATCTTTGGGGACTCCAGAGGAAATTTATGCGTCTTATGTAGATGCAGGTATTATTACCGATACATTAGGCCAAGATGGTGGTGAAAGTAAATCTGTTAATATGCAAGAAATCTATGCAAGATTTGACGACTATAAAGAACGTCTTTTACCACAGTTGCCTGGTATGGCTAAAAAAGCATCCAAAACATTACTATCTATCGGTAGTGCATTGTCATATATTGTAGGAGTTTTAATATTTATCATTACACCTGCCATCTTATATTTACTCGGAAGCTCATGGCAACCGTTTGAGAATGTAACGGCCTTTCCTGCATTATCATTGGTAACTTTAGTTGCACTTGGTGGTGTAGGTCTCTTTGGAGGCCTTACATGTATCTTTATTGGTGTTGAACTTCGTGGGGTACGCGAACGTTATTTCAGCAATGTGGATTAAGGAGGACCTATGAGACGAATTATAATTGCTGCCATTCTAACTGTAATCAGTGCTGTAGGGGTAGGTACATCCTTTGCTGTAAATGATTTACCAAATTTTGGTGAATGGATGAAAACTAATGAACAACAGTTTAGAAAACCACATAGACATGATGGTTCTAATATGCATATGGACCAACATATGATGGATGGAAATAATCAAATGATGCCTCAAGATGGTATGGGGCCAAATAATGGTCAACATATGTACCAAAATTGTCAAAACCAAATGATGACTCAAGATGGTATGGGACGAAATAATGGTCAGCATATGTATCAAAATGGTCAAATGCCTCCGCAAGGTCAAATGCCAATGCAAGGCCAACCACCTCAACAAACTAATGGTAATGCACCACAACAACAAGCTGATCAAGGTGTACCACAAACTACACAAAACTAAAGATACTTTACGAATCCATTTCTCTCATAAATGATAGAGAACGTGGTCATGAAAGTGCATTCATGGCCACCATAGAGCCACACACTCTATGTGATACATTCGTATCAGAATCTCTCTCTTACACACAATAACTACACACAAACAAAAAGAGCTCCTCAGTGAAGGAGCTCTTTTTGTATCTATTTATAAAGATAGATTGTACTTGATGGGGTGGGAATATTTTATTAACTTCTTAATGAAAAACGACCTATGCATGCACATAGGTCGTTAAAAAATTATTTGATGTGTTTAGAACCGCGTTCTGTCATAGCTACGCCGTCTTTGCAAAGAGGGCATTCTTCAGGTTTGTATGTAGGAACTTCGAGGTTAAGTAAGGCTTGTACTTTTTCATGAGGTACGCCGAATTCTGCTTTACCGCCAGAACGGTTAACAAGAAGGCCTACACCTACGATTTCACCACCGGCTTGGTTTACAACATTTACTACTTCTTGTACAGAACCACCAGTAGTTACGATGTCTTCAACGATAAGTACGCGTGTACCTGGTTCGATTTTGAAGCCGCGGCGCAATGTCATAACACCTTTTTCACGTTCTGTGAAGATAGCGCGTGTACCAAGAGCTTTACCTACTTCGTGAGCTAGTAAGATACCACCAGTCATAGGTCCGATAACGAGTTCTACATTTTGATCGCGGAAGCGTTCAGCTAATTCTTTACAAAGAGTTTCAGTGTATTTTGGGTGTTGCAATACATTGAATTTTTCAACGTACATTGGGCTGTGGAGTCCAGATGTCAAAAGGAAGTGACCTTCTAAAATAGCTTGAGTGTCGATAAGTAATTGTTTTACTTCTTGTTCTGTCATCATTTGGATACATTCTCCATTTCTTCAATAATTAAACGAACTGCTTCACGAGGATTTTCAGCCTGTGTAATAGGGCGGCCAATAACGAGGCGAGATGCGCCATCTTGTAATGCACTAGCAGGTGTAGCAATACGTTTTTGGTCGTCTGTTGCTGCAAAGGATGGGCGAATACCAGGTGTTACGATGAGGAAATCATCACCACATGCTTCACGGATCATCTTAGCTTCTAATGCGGAACATACAACGCCATCCATGCCACATTCTTTAGCGAGCTTTGCTAAACGAATAACTTGGTCGGAAATCGGTAATTGACCACCAGTTGCAGTCCAAGCTTCATCATCAAAGCTAGTTAATACAGTGATTGCCAATAATTTTGTACGTTCAACACCTAATTGTTCAGCTGTTTCACGAGCAGCTTTTACAGCAGCTTTCATCATAACAGGACCACCTTGACCATGCATAGTGATCAAGTTAGCACCTAAACGTGTTAGGGAAGATACGCCATGTGCTACTGTATTAGGAATATCATGTAATTTCAAATCAAGGAATACTTGTTTGTTTTGCTCTTGTAAATAGCGAACTGTTTGCTCTCCTTCGGCGTAGAATAGCTCCATGCCGACCTTGTAAAAGCTAACCGCATCACCAAGGGCTGTTACGGTTTCTTTCATCGCATCCATAGTGGATACATCAAGGGCAACGATTAATCTGTCATCTGCCATCTTGCAACCTCCATACTACATATATATCTAAATAATTTTCACATACTGAGGGCCTATCTGTCAATTAAATTTGATGTGAAAGAGGTGACTAATAGTCACCGTTGAATAGTAGATTATAGAGTGTTTCATGCTATAATAAATGAAGAAAATGAATACAATTCTTATATATAAATTTTGAAACATATAGATTTGAAAGGAGTCCTATGTTAGATTTTGTTGCATTAGACTTTGAAACAGCTAATAAATTTAAAAATAGTGCGTGCTCCTTAGCGGTTATTACCGTAAAGGATGGACAGATTACTAAAAAGGCGTACAGCCTTATCAAACCACCGTTCATGAGTTTTGATGATGAATGCATTGAAATTCATGGCATTCAACCAAAGGATGTTATCCATGAGAAAACCTTTGATCAATTGTGGAACGCTATCTACGAAAATCATTTAAAAGGCAATATCATGGTAGCTCACAACGCAAAATTCGATATGAATGTATTGCGTGCTACACTGGATTACTATAAAATTCCTTGGCCAGAGCTAGATTATGCATGTACTGTAAAACTTTCACGTGCGGTATGGCCAGATTTAGTAAACCATAAGCTAAACACAATGGCTGCATACATGGGTGTTGAGTTTAAACATCACTACGCATTAGATGATGCGGAAACATGTGCTAAGGTTGTGTTAGAGGCAGCTAAGGCTAAGGGCGTTAATAGCTTGCCAGATTTGTTGAAGGCTACAGGTGTACCACTAGAACCATTTATTGATGACAAAAATCGCGCTGCTCAAGAGGCTTTACATAAAGAACCTGAGCCAGAGCAAATGTCGTTCTTTTAGTAAGGAGAGACACTATGTTAGGTAAAGAATTATTATCTTATGTGGATCATACACTATTGCGTCCTACAGCTACATGGGAGGATATTAAAGAAATTTGTGAAGCAGGCGTAGCTTATAAAACTGCATCTGTTTGCATTCCACCAGATTTTGTGGCTTCTGCTCATGAAGCGTATCCAGACCTCAATATTTGCACTGTTATTGGGTTCCCTTTAGGCTATGAAACGACTGAAGTTAAGGTGGCTGAAACAAAACAAGCCCTTGCAGAAGGGGCCTCTGAAATTGATATGGTCATAAATCTAGGCAATGTAAAACAAGGTGATTTTGAATCCGTTACTGGTGAAATTAAGTCACTTAAAGAGGCTTGTGGAGATAAAATTTTAAAGGTTATCATCGAAACTTGTTACCTTACTGATTCTGAAAAGGTAGCTCTCTGTAAATGTGTTACAGAGGGTGGAGCCGACTATATCAAAACATCTACAGGTTTTGGTAGCAGTGGGGCTAGTATTGAAGATATTCAACTCTTTAAGAAACACATCGGCCCTAATGTAAAAATTAAGGCTGCCGGTGGTATTCGTTCTATCTCTGATATGAAAGCCTATATTGCAGAAGGTTGTAGCCGTATTGGCGCCAGTGCAGCAGTAGAACTACTCAAAGATCATTTAGACGAAGAAGTGTAATAGAAAACCACCTAGGCAGTGCTTAGGTGGTTTCTTAGAATGGCGGTATAACCATGCGCATGTATGATATTATTCTAAAAAAACGTTCTAATTTACCATTAACAGATGAGGAAATTCACTTTGTTATCTCTGGCTATGTGAATGGCGAAATTCCAGACTATCAAGTGAGTGCTTTGTTGATGACCATTGTATTTAATGGGATGAATGCTCGTGAACTAGGCACATTGACATTAGCGATGGCACAATCGGGGCACATGGTAGATTTGTCCAATATCAATGGTATAACAGTAGATAAACATAGTACCGGCGGTGTAGGGGATAAGACAACCCTTATCATAGGGCCTTTGGTGGCTGCTTGTGGCGGCAAGGTGGCGAAAATGTCGGGCCGTGGTCTTGGTCATACGGGTGGTACCATCGACAAGATGGAATCCATACCAAACCTAAAGGTATCCTTGGACCAAGAAGCCTTTATTAATCAAGTCAATACAATAGGCCTAGCTGTAATCGGTCAATCTGAAGGTTTGGCACCAGCAGATAAAAAACTCTATGCCTTGCGAGACGTAACAGGCACTGTAGATAGTATTCCATTGATTGCATCCTCTGTTATGAGTAAAAAATTAGCTTCTGGAGCACAAGCTATCTTGCTAGACGTAAAGGTTGGCAGTGGGGCCTTTATGAAAACCTTAGACGATGCTCGTGCATTGGCTAAAGCAATGGTAGATATTGGTACGGAAAATGGCCGCTCTGTTAAGGCTGTTTTAACCGATATGGATAGACCATTAGGTCATGCCATTGGTAATGCTTTGGAAATTCGCGAGGTTATTGATACGTTGAAAGGTCATGGCCCAGAGGATTTAACACATGAATGTCTTATTATGGCTGCCCATATGCTCGTATTGAGCCATATATGCGACTATGAAACTGCCCTCAGCCGTGTACAAGAGGCACTCAACTCTGGTGCTGCCTTAGATCGATTGCGTATGATGATTGATGCTCAAGGTGGAGATAGTCGTGTTCTTGATGATGAAAGCTTATTAGCAATCGGAAAATTCACCTATGATGTTACAGCGCCTCAAGACGGTTATATTACGCATATGAACACCGAGCAATGTGGTATTGCATCGGTTATGCTTGGAGCAGGACGTACAGTTAAGGATGGCCCTATCGATTATAGTGCGGGCATCATAATGCACAAGAAAACAGGTGATACTGTTCGAACAGGTGAAAGTATAGCTACCTTGTATGCTTCCGATGAAAGCTTGCTCGCCAATGCTAGTCAAACATATTTAGAGGCCATAACCTTTGGTGAAACTGCACCAATTGTGGTGGATACAATTCTTGATATGGTGGAATGAGGAGATCCATATGATAGAAAGGGAAACTCATATGACAGAACAAGAAATTAAAAATCTTATTGACCATGCTATAGTAGCACGTGAGAAAACCTATAGCCCGTATTCTCATTTTGGAGTGGGTGCAGCCCTTCTGTGTGAGGATGGGGCAATCTATGAAGGTTGCAATATAGAAAATGCATCTTATGGTTTAACTAACTGTGCAGAACGAACTGCTATATTTAAAGCCGTATCAGAAGGTCGTACAAAATTTAAGGCCCTCGCCGTAGTTGCTGATACGGAAGGGCCTTGTGCACCATGCGGTGCCTGTCGCCAAGTAATTTCTGAATTTGAAATACCACAGATTATTTTGGCTAATTTAAAAGGAAATTATAGAGTCCTTGACCTTGATGAATTATTACCATTTAGATTTGGTGCGGACAGCTTATAGTAAAAAAAGAGACCACCGATGTGGTCTCTTTTTTGTTATAACTTAGAATGCAGGAACAACTGCACCTTTGTATTTTTCTTCAATGAATTTTTTGATTTCAGGGCTATGAAGAGCTTCCATCAATTTTTTGATGCGAGGATCGCTTTCATTGCCTTTAAGTACAGTTACGATGTTTACGTAAGGGGAATCTTTAGATTCGATTGCCAATGCATCTTTACTAGGGTTAAGACCTGCATTTAATGCATAGTTTGTGTTAATAGCTGCTAAAGCTACATCGTCAAGAGAACGAGGTATTTGAGCTGCTTCTAATTCAACAAATTGGTAACCATTAGGATTGGAAGTGATATCTTGAATTGTAGACAAGATATTGCTGGAATCTTTCAATGTGATAAGACCTTCTTTTTGCAATAACAATAATGCACGACCACCGTTTGTAGGGTCGTTAGGGATAGCGATTTTAGCGCCTTTAGGAAGATCTTTTAAATCTTTAATTTGATGGGAGTATAAGCCCATTGGCTCAAGGTGAACACCACCAGCAGATACTAGTGGAAGGTTGTGAGCTTTTGCGAATTCATCCATGTAAGGTACATGTTGGAAGAAGTTTGCATCGATTTCTTTATCACCCAAAGCAATGTTTGGTGTGTTGTAATCAGTGAATTCAGTGATTTGTAAATCAATACCATCTTTTGCCAAGACAGGTTTAACTTGTTCCAAAATTTCTGCGTGAGGTACTGCTGTAGCACCGATTTTTAATACTTGTTTGCCATTACTAGCAGCTTGTTTGTTATTGTCATTACCGCAACCAGCGATCAATAAAGCACCGCCAAGGATTACAGTAGCTGCTAATGCTAAAAATTTTCTCATTAGACACACTCCTTTTACAATCATTTCATATAAAATATTACATTTATAGTACTAAATTATTTCCTATCTATCAAGAAGGAATTATTACGAGTTCTCCATAGCTTAAAGTTATAGCAAAAAGAGATTTTCAAACTAACATCTATAAAACGTTGTTAAAGTTTGAAAATCTCTCTTTATTTTATGTAATTGTATGTAGTGTATGTACGTATTGGTAAATACTTATTTGCCAATAATTAAACCTATGGACCACATGATTTGGTAAATCATAGCTGCTCCCGCAGTGGTGCCCATCGCTTTGTCCAGAAGGTATTCATCTGTTTTAGTACTTAAGGTGTGTAGCGTTTTGAAAGCTAGTGGTGCTGCGAAGAAGGCTAATAGGGAGAACCATGTCATGTGACCTACAATGATCCATGCAAGGATCCAAATAAAGTTGAATAGGTAGGTGATGCTCATCAGACTGAGAGCGCGTTCACGACCCAAAACGATTGGTAACGTACGTCGACCGTGGCTTTCATCATTTCTAATATCACGAATGTTATTAGTGAGCATAATGGAGCCCACTAGTAATGTAGATGGAATAGCAGGTATCAATAATGCTGAGGATAAGTTACGTGTCCACGCGTATCCTGTAATGAGTACGATAGCAAACCCCATAGCGATACCAGAGGAAATTTCCCCAAATGGTGTACGGGAAATTGGTTTTGGACCACCAGAATAGAGGAAGCTAATTAGAATGCAAAGGAAACCCGCTGGAATATAGTACCAAGTGATGGTGGCCGATAGGTAAAGACCGATGATAATAGGTACCACCATGAGCACCTTAATCATGGTAACGATGAGCTCTGGTGTAATGGCACCGCGCGTGATAGAACCAGCATTACCCACCTTTTGGCCTGCATCGAGACCAGATTTAAAATCTTTATATTCATTCCATAAATTAGCTACAATTTGAGCTGTTACAACGGCTAAAAATATTAGAACCGTATGGAAAATGGCAAGACCTGTGCCGTGAGTAGCACCAAATGCATAATAGCTAAAGGCTGCACCTAAAATGGTAGGCCCTAAAGCAGCTGCTAATGTACGAGGCCTAGTGAGTGGAATTATTTCTTGTATCATAATAAAAGCACACCAAGTGTGCACTCCTTTCTATTTCTCATACCCTATATTTACATATCTATTTAAGTATTGTATAGCAGAACTGAAAGGTTGTAAATTAGACTATACAGTTATACATCTCCATATAGTATAATAATTAGTATATGCAGTATAGATTATCTTTTTGAAATCTTTATGGATGCAGTATGGATTATGAATATAATTTGTATACGAATGTATTGTTAAATCGTGAGGTGTCTTATGAGAGCTCTCAACAAAAAAATGATGACATTGGCTTGTGCCACATGCTTAACTGTTGGCATGGGCGCAGTGGCATGTGCGGATACAGTAGATTTAGGCTATGGTTTATATGGCAGTACGTCTCCTACGGTGAAGGCTGTAGAGGCTATGCGTGTTCCTACGGATGCAAAGCTGCGGAATAATGAGCAAAGTCAAATAATTTCATTGGCAAATAAAGCGGCTGTTGATGCTGTTAATGCTAGTATGAAATTGCAAGCACCGGTACAAGTTGAACCTATGAAGGGTGATGTGTTAGATGGATTTTCCGTCTATCAATTGCAAGGGACGGATAAACAAGGTCACCATGTAGGTCAGTTAGTCGTTGTAGACTATTCTAAAAATGCCATAGATCAAGTAATTGGTATGAATAAAACCATTTTAGAAAAGGTTCCAGACGCAAAAAAAGCTGCAATGAAAAGCTCTATCTCTAAATATGTAGATTCCTATTCTAAAGAGAAGGCTCAACAACAATTACAAGGCTTGAAGGGCAATACTATTGAAGGTGCTAAATTAGCTAAAGATCTAAAAACGATAAATGATAAGTTACCTGCTCAAATTATGGGTGCTTTTGATAAAATGCTTGCCACAGATAAGAACTTATCTCCTAAAAGTAAAGAAGAGATCCGTTCTTATGTAGATTTTATGGCAAAACAAGTGAGCCTAGATGCAACGCATGTGGCTTATAAACCTGTTCAAACACGTTATGGCACGGCTGTGACAGGCGATTTACGGGGTAGCCTTAAATATGATGGTTTTAGAAATACTTATTCCTTAATTGGTTATGCCGTTCCTACAGACAAAGGTGTAGCTTTACAGCTTTTATTATCTGATGACTCTAGTCATGATTATTGGGCTAATGAGTTGAATCATATGTATCAAACACAATCTCTCAAGGGAGGTAAATAGTATGAAATCTTTGAAAGTATTGGCTTGTGTAGCTTGCCTAGTGGGTACTATATCTGGCGTAGGTTTTGCTAAGGATGTACAAACAATTGCAGGTTCTATGGCGGTGCCTAACAATGTAACTGTTGTTTCTGCATCCAAAACAAATACACGTGATTTTGTAGAGAAGCAAATGAAACAAAATCCTTCAAAAAATATGGCGATGAATATGATGGTTGAAGATGTTTTCAAAAGCTTTGGCACTACTTTTGATGTATACCAATTACAAGGGGCCGATAAAACAGGTCAAAAGGATGCATATGTAGTATCGGTAGATGTTAAACAAATAGCACAACAAGTGGCTAAAGATAAGAGAAATGATCCTATGTTTATGGCGGCTATGGCAGCTCTAGATAAAGGTCAAATTGATCCTGTTACTGAGCAACTCGTGCTAGGTGCCGTTAATAAGCAAATTCCCACAACTACAACTGTAGTTCCTTTAAATGATCCAAAACGTTATGCTAATCTTAAAACTCGGTCAGGTGAACTACTTATAAAACCTAGAACGCTTACTGTAGAAAATGCAGAACAAGTGCATCCTGTGGCAGGCACTAAGTATCAAACCTATGCAGCAAGCTCTCGCTTATTATATGCGGAAGGAGATGGTCAAACTCCGCTCTATGCAAATGCTGCATTTGTGTTGAAGCCAGGCAAACCGGTACTATACGTAGGTGTAACTACTGATGTACAACGGGATTATTTCAAAACGATATTTGACAATGCCTTCAAATCTATTAAATAATTTGTTATAGATATACTTTCACAGAGTATGTTATATACAAGGTAATTACTAATGTGAGTATGGTGGCATTAGAATAATCTATATTATTTTTTATTATATTTAAAAGGAGAATTATTATGAAAACAATTTTCACAGACAAAGCACCAGCAGCAGTAGGTCCTTACTCTCAAGCTAAAGTAGTAGGCGGTTTATTATTCGCTTCTGGTCAAATTCCACTCAATCCTGCAACTGGTTCCATTGTTGAAGGCGGTATCGTAGAGCAAACTGAGCAAGTATGCAAAAACATTGATGCTGTATTGGCTGAAGCAGGTTCTGACTTCTCCGAAGTTATTAAAACAACTTGTTTCTTGGCTGATATCGCTGACTTCAAAGCATTCAACGAAGTGTATGCTAAATATTTCACTTCTAAACCAGCTCGTTCTTGCGTAGCAGTAAAAGATCTTCCATTGGGTGCTTTGGTAGAAGTGGAAATTATTGCGGAAGTATAAGATGGATTATATTTCCTTGTTACAATCAGAGATGCGTCCTGCCTTCGGGTGCACTGAGCCAATTGCATTGGCTTATGCGGCTGCGAAGGCAGTCTCTGTTTTAGATGAGTTTCCTAATCATATTCACGCACGATGCAGCGCGAATATCATAAAAAATGTAAAATCCGTAGTCATTCCTAACT
Source organism: Veillonella dispar (assembly GCF_937975875.1). Taxonomy (GTDB): domain Bacteria; phylum Bacillota; class Negativicutes; order Veillonellales; family Veillonellaceae; genus Veillonella; species Veillonella dispar_B. Next base: position 23,381 of record NZ_CALJSP010000036.1, read on the forward strand.
CTGGTGGTCGAAAAGGCCTTCAAGCGGCTACTACCCTTGGTGCCATCGTAGGTCATCCTGAGCGTGAGCTAGAGGTATTAGAATCTGCTACAGATGAAGATCGTAAATGGCTTGGCACATTGCTAGATGCCAACTTCTGCACTGTATCACTTGCGGAAGGTGTAGATAATCTCTATATTGAAATTACCGCTGAAACAGATGAACATACAGCGGTGGTACGCATTGAAAACGACCATACAAATGTAACCTATGTTGCTGTAGATGGTGAGGTTGTGTCTGAAACGATCAATGAAATAAAGAAGGCTGCAAAAACGGAATATGCGATGACCTTTGATAGCATTTACGAATTTGCAAAGTCTGCAGATATTTCTGGTATCATTCCTCAAATCAAACAGCAAGTAGAATACAATACAGCTATTTCTCGAGAAGGTTTGTCCAATGATTATGGCTCCAATATTGGACAGCTCTTATTGTTGGATGAAGAAAATCCGTCTCTTGAAACGAAATGTAAGGCTCGTGCAGCGGCTGGATCCGATGCACGTATGAGTGGGTGCCCATTGCCTGTTGTTATCTGCTCTGGCTCTGGTAACCAAGGTTTAACCGTATCTGTACCTATCATTACAACTGCTGAGGAACTTGGTAAAAGTGATGATGAATTGTACCGTGCTCTTGTTTTCGCTAACTTGTTAACGCTCTACGTTAAATCTGGCATTGGTAAACTATCCGCCTACTGCGGCGTTGTATCTGCTGGTGTAGTCAGTGTAGCAGGTATTGCCTTCTTGAAAGGTGATAGCAAAGATATTATCGAAAATACTCTTGTGAATGGTCTTGCTAGCTTATCTGGTATCGTATGCGATGGCGCGAAACCATCCTGTGCAGGTAAAATTGCTATTTCCCTTGATGGCGCGTTCATGGGCTATAAACAAGCTCGCCTTAATAAGAACTACCAAAAAGGCGATGGCCTTGTAGCATACTCCGTTGATGATACCATCCGCAGTATCGGTACTGTGGCTCAAGGTATGAAAGAAACAGACGTAGTTATCTTGAATGAAATGCTTAAGCACTAATTTAGTTAAAAATAAAAGCCCCCATTTGGGGGCTTTTTTATTGTAATTTTTTAGGATCTTTAAGTAGTAATGATGCCCCAAGGCCCCCTATTAGGAATGGCACAAGTGTCATCATAGCGACCGGTAGGGAGTATGTATCTGCTAGGTTACCCACAACAGGTGCGATTACACCACCGATAGTTTGGCTTACGCCGAGGGTGATGCCTGATGCAAAGCCGATGCTTTTAGCAAGATAGGTTTGGCCTAGTACGATAACTGGGCTGTAGCTAATAGCTTTGGCAGCGCCAATCATGAGTAGTAGCAAGTACGCTACAGGCATCATGATAAGTGGTGAGAAATTAGGAACTTCGGTTAATAGGAACATAGCTGGTAACCAAACTAATAGAGATAGTCTAATAATCTTAATAGGACCAAATTTATCACCTAATAGGCCACCGATGTATGTCATGAAAATACCAATGCTAAAGAATACAGTTAAGGCAAAGCTGCCTTGTTCTGGGCTAGTACCGAGTTCACGAGTCCAGAAGATAGGAATGAACGCATTGATAACGCGGAAGTTTACCGACTGACTAAGGATGATAATGAACAAGATACCAAAGTATTTCCAATAGTTTTTTAGTGGTTTTGCGGCTACAGCCGGATTTTCTGTAGCTACTGCTTGATCGATGGTACGAGCATGCGCTACGATGCGAGGCATGAGGGCGAATAAGGCAGTAAATATAATGATGCCTGCCACTGTAAAAGCAGCTAATCCATGTGGACCTACTGTATAGGCGATGGCGCCTGCAAAGAGTGGACCAAAGGCAAAGCCAGAACTACCGCCAATGGCAAAGGTACCCATGGCCTTACCCTTTTTGCCACCACCGAGGCGGTTCATAATCTTCGCGCCTTCTGGATGGAAGATAGAGGAACCTACACCAGCTAAGGTGGCGCAAACAAGGAGGCTTTCATAAGAGGTAACAAAGCCCATCATACCTGTACTACAGGCGGATAATAAAACACCAAAGGCAATGAGCCGTGGCTGATTGATCTTGTCTGAAATATAGCCTAATAATGGCTGTAATAATGAAGATAATGCTGTATTAGCTAAGATGAGAAAACCTGCTTGCTCCAAGCTCAGTCCATAGGTATAAATGAACAGTGGTAAGAGGGCAGGTAACACACTTTGACAAGAGTCATTAATCATATGACTCAATGTGATGAGATAAGGGTAATATTTTTTCATAGTAGTAGCCTCTTTACAAAAAAAGCGCTAACCATGGTTAGCGCTTTATATAGTTTAGTTGGCAGAGGAGGAGGGATTTGAACCCTCGCGCCGGTTGCCCGACCTACACCCTTAGCAGGGGCGCCTCTTC
>NZ_CALJSP010000037.1:0-13688 GCF_937975875.1 Veillonella dispar
GATTACCTATCATTTACAAAATAAACCTGTTCGAACATTAATTGCCGTAGGTGGTGTAATGAGCAATAGTTTACTTCGTCAACGTATGGAGCATTATTGTAGACGTAATCATCTTACATTACATGTAGCACAGCCACAATTTTCTGTTGATAATGCCACTGGCAATGCTTTTGGCGCTGCTTTTTTACAAGAATCTAGAGGGTAATCGTGAATGTATTAACCATTACACAATTAAACAATCTTATAAAGCGCACCTTAGACCGTGAATATCTATTAAAGAATGTATATGTAAGTGGTACCATTATTAATGCAAAACGTCATAGTAGTGGTCATATGTATTTTTCTTTAAAAGATGAGGAATCTGCTATTGATGTAACAATGTGGTCTAGTACCGTCATGCAAAAGGGCCTAGCTAATGCCATTCAAAATGGTTTATTAGTGACTGTAAAAGCATCTGTTAATTTTTACAATAAAATGGGCCGTTTAAATCTTATTGCATCAGATATGCAAATAGGCTCTAAAAGTCCATTACAGCTCGAATTTGATGCGTTAAAACGAGAGTTAACGGCGCTAGGATACTTTGATGACAGCCACAAACAAAGTTTACCGTACATGGCAAGTTGCATAGGTATTGTTACATCTCAATCTGGCGCTGTATTGCATGATATTTTACATGTCAGTGAGAGACGTAACCCATTAGTGCAATTTAAATTATTCTCCGTTCCTGTCCAAGGCAATACTGCAGGACCTGTTATTGCAAGAGGTATTGCTGCTGCCGATGCTGATCCCGAGGTAGATGTTATCATCGTTGGTCGTGGTGGTGGATCTATGGAAGACCTATGGTGTTTCAATGATAGAGCTGTTGTAGAGGCTATTTATACTGCTAATACGCCTGTTATTTCAGCAGTAGGTCATGAAACAGATTATACCTTATGTGATTATGTAGCAGATGCTCGTGGAGCAACACCTAGTCATGCTGCAGAAATGGCAGTACTTCCTATAACGACATTGCAAGATCAATTATCAGAAAAAGAAGAGTATCTACATGAGTTTATACGGTATACATTACAACAGAAACGTACCGATTTAACATTGCTCTTTAATCGTAGATTAGGCATTCCAGCTCTACAATTTCTACATAAACAAAAAACACATTTACAAGAGCTTTCACAGTCATTAACCAATGCCACAAAAGAATGTTGCAATACAGAGAAACATGGCTTAGCATTATTAGCTCAACAATTAGAGTCTCTTAATCCATTACAAATGATGGTAAAAGGATTTGCAAAGGTTGAACATAAGGATAAACCTATTACATCTGTTATGCAATTACAACCAAAGGATGATATACGAGTTACACTTGCTGATGGCTATGTTACTGCTACGGTAAAGGAGGCGCACAAAGATGGCCGCATCACTAAAAAGTTATGAGAAAAAATATAAAGCCTTAGAGGATATTGTTAAACAATTAGACGATGGTGATATGACCATCTCTGAACTTTTAACGCAATATAAGAAGGGCTTAACATTAGTAAAAGAATGTGCAGAAATGCTCGATTCTGTGGAAGATGAAGTACAACAAATTATCGAAGAAGTCCGCATCAGCGAATAAGGAGATTCTATGTTCAAAGATTATTTAGCGTCTAGCAAACAACATATTGAACAATGGTTAGGTGAGGTATTAAGTAGCCCAAATCAAGAATTTAAACCCCTTTATGAATCTATGAATTACAGTTTAATGCAAGGTGGCAAACGAATCCGACCAATCTTATCTAAAGCTGTATTAGAAATGCTTCATAAAGATCCAGCTGATTATAAGGAATTTCTATGTGCTATGGAGTGCATCCATACATATTCCTTAGTACATGATGATTTACCAGCTATGGATAATGATGATTATCGTAGAGGCAATTTAACAAATCATAAAGTTTATGGTGAAGGTATGGCTATTCTTGCAGGTGATGGATTATTGACATATGCTTTTCAGCTAATGACTACTAATACAACTGCTACACCTCAACAAAAAATTGAGGCCATTCAATGCGTAGCTACTGCAGCGGGTCCTGAAGGTATGGTTGGTGGTCAAGCCTTCGATATGCTCAGTGAAGATAAGCATATACCACTTGAGGAGTTAAAGGTTTTACACCGCGGAAAGACAGGGGCATTATTTAATGCATCTGTAGAATTAGGGCTCATCTTAGGCAATGCAGATACGACTACTCGAAAAGCGCTTATGGAATATGCTAATTGTTTAGGATTGTTATTCCAAATTACTGATGATATTCTAGATGTAACTGGTACAATTGAGGAATTAGGAAAAACTCCTGGCAGTGATATTCGCCAACATAAATCTACCTATGTATCCTTACTAGGTTTAGAGGAGGCTAAAAACCAAGCTTCTTTAGTTGGAAAACAGGCTCATGATGCTTTAAACTCTGTTTCTTATGATACATCTATACTAGCTGCACTAATTAATTATCTTTTAGAACGTACTAATTAATTGTTACGACCTGAAGAAGGTATAAATAATGATTGATATATTACCACAAATAGCACACAACTACATAGCGCAAGCCGCATTTTGGGGTTGGTTTACTGCTCAGGCTATCAAATTCGTATGGCAACTAGTTCGGCATGGTAAATTTCGTCCAGAACGATTAGTCGGATCTGGTGGTTTCCCTAGTTCGCATACATCCTTTGTAATCGCTACAACTACAGCCATATATCTGAAAAATGGAGCTTCTGATCTCTTTATCCTATCCTTAGTATTCTCTATTGTAGTCATGTATGATGCATCAGGCGTACGATTAGAGGCTGGGCGACAAGCTCAAATTCTAAACCAAATTGTAGATTATTTTACAAAGAAAAACATACCTGTTGTCATTACTCGTAAAGAGGCCTTAAAAGAGTTATTAGGACATACTCCAGTAGAGGTATTTGGGGGATTAATCCTCGGTATTATTGTAGCGTGTATTCAATTTTATTATATTTACAATGGTGTGATATGAGTAGTAAAGAACGTTTAGATATACTCCTCGTTAATCGAGGGCTTTTTGAAAGTAGAGAAAAAGCAAAAGCTGCCATAATGGCTGGCCAAATCTTTATGGACACAACGCGTATTGATAAGGCAGGTACAAAAATACCTGTAGATGCCAATATCGTAGTAAAGGGCAACACCTTACCTTATGTTAGTCGCGGTGGGCTAAAGCTGGAAAAGGCCATTCAAACGTATCCTATCGATTTACATGACGCTGTTATGGTCGATATAGGTGCCAGCACTGGTGGTTTTACAGATTGTGCGTTACAAAATGGTGCTGCTAAGGTATTTGCTATCGATGTAGGCTATAATCAATTAGCTTGGAAGTTACGTCAAGACCCACGTGTTATCAATATGGAAAAGCAAAATATTCGCACTGTCACACCAGAACAATTAGGTGAACTGGTTGACTTTATTTCCATAGATGTAGCATTTATCTCTTTAGATAAAGTATTACCTGTAGCTACTACATTGTTAAAAGATACAGGATCCCTCGTTGCTTTAATTAAGCCGCAATTTGAAGCTGGTAAAGAAAATGTTGGCAAAGGTGGTATTGTACGCGATCCGGAAATCCATAAAGAGGTTTTACATCGTATTTTACATGTTGCTTATGATTGTGGATTATATGTTCACGGGTTAACTTTCTCACCAATTAAAGGTATGGAAGGTAATATTGAGTTTTTAGGTTATTTTAAAAAGTACGAAGAAGGGGCTTTAACCATTGACGATGCTTTGATAGATACAGTGGTTGCAGAAGCTCATTCATTATAGGAGATTACTATGCGTATCGGATTTTTCCCTAATATGGGGAAAAGCAATATTATGGCAGTTTTAAAAATGGCTGCACATATTTGTAAAGATGAAGGTATCGAAGTATTCTTGCCAGATGATCTCGAATCAGATGCACCTGCACGAGTACTTAAGGTTCCCGAAACTCACATTTTAAGTCGTCCAGAAATCTTTAAACAAATAGATATTGCCTTTAGTTTTGGTGGTGATGGTACCATCATCCATTTGGCACGACAAATTTACCCATACAATGTACCTGTTTGTGGTATTAATCTTGGTGAGTTGGGTTTCTTAAACCAAATCGAAGTTCACCAAATGCAAAGTCATATTAAGCGTATTGCCAAGGGTGATTATAATATCGAGAAACGTGGACATTTATATGCGTATATTGACCGTAATAATGGTAATGAAGAAGAATTAGTACCTATCATTAATGAAATTGTTATTACCCGTGCAGAACCAGCTAAAATGGCACGTATCAATATGTCCATCAATAATCAACATACGCAAATGTATCCTTCTGATGGCTTGATCATTTCTTCTGCCACAGGCTCTACAGGATATAATCTATCTGCAGGTGGTCCTATTATGAAGCCTGATAATAGATCAATTATTGTGACTCCTGTAGCACCACATCTTATTCAAGGCGTTTCTCTTGTATTGGAAGAGCATGATACAATTCAAATCACCATGCCAGAACGAGAGCCTCAATTACATATCTGTATAGACGGTACATTTGACTATACGTTTACCAATAAAGAAACATTACATATAAGCTCCAATCCAGTATATTGCTTATTCGTACGTTTTAAAGATCAATGTTTCTTTGGTACATTATTTAAAAAATTAGCCTCTCGTCGTGACGAGTTGTTATAATACTAAAATCTCAAGTGGGGTGATTTTGTGATTAACATTAACAATGCTGTTCAGTTTCAACATTTAATCTGGGATCGAGTAATGAAGCACGCTAATGTTGTAGTAGATGCAACATGTGGTAATGGCCATGATTTATTATATCTAGCAGAGCGAGCAAAAAAAGGCTGTCATTTATATGGCATCGATATTCAAATGAAAGCTATTAATAGTAGCCAAGAGTTATTGCAGTCAAATGATATAGCTGAAGATGTGAGCCTAACATTTATCCATGACTCCCATGATCGTGCATTAGCTAATCAGTTAAAAGATGAAGTAATTGATTTAATGATTTTTAACCTAGGATATTTACCGGGTGGCGATCATCAAGTTATAACTAAACCGCATCAAACAATTGACGCTATAAAAGAGGGTTTAGAGAAATTATCTAAGTCTGGAGTTATCACAATTGTTGCTTACCCTGGAACAACAGAAGGGTTAGAAGAAATGCAGATCCTTAAATCGTATTTATCAGATTTAGAACAGAAATTGTATAATGTATGTCATTGGCATCCAATGAATCAAATAAATAATCCACCTGAGTTATTTATATTGCAAAAACGATAAAAAGAAATATATCTTTATTCATCATGAATAAAACTCATAAGAAACATGTAAAAGCCCCTTTATAGGGGCTTTTATTTATACATGCATATTATTCTAGTTTTAAATTATTAATTTCGTATAAATAGATGAAGCCTATAGGCTATGTGTTTGTACGCCCTCAATCTATAGAATGTTAACAATTTTTTAAATATAAATATAATATGCATAACTAGTATGAGATATGCGATTTATACCATATATTAATTATGAATATATGGTATAATAATAGCAGAAAGATACTATTCTCTTTTATGTGCAAGTTTTAAAAAAGGGAGTTCAAAATGAAACGCTATCGCTATAACAAAATTAAAGAAATCGTTCAGTCCAAGGCGATTGAAACTCAGGAGGAATTAGCAGCGGCCTTATTAGAAGAAGGTATTGAAGTAACGCAAGCTACTGTTTCTCGTGATATTAAGGAATTGATGTTAATCAAAATTCCTACAGGCGATGGACACTATCGATATGCATTATCTCCAGAAGAAAATGTAGTTCTATCTCGTAGTCGAATCAATCGATTATTCCAAGATTCTCTAATTAAGGTAGATCATAGCTTGAATCAAGTTGTATTACATACAATTCCTGGTTCAGCTCAATCCGTAGCATTTTCTATTGACCATGCAAAATGGTCTGAAATTATTGGTACATTAGCTGGTGATGATACAATTTTGTTAATTGCAAAATCTGAAGCTGAAGTTCCAGCAATTTTAGCGAAAATTCAAGATTTAATGAAGGACTAAATAGATGTTAACGCAAATGAGCATTCGCAACTTTGCGTTGATTGAGCAAATGAATATTTCATTTAATGATGGCATAACTATCTTTACCGGCGAAACTGGGGCAGGGAAATCCATATTAATGGATGCCTTTAGTATCCTTTTAGGAGAGCGCGCAAGCAGCGAGTTCATTCGTCATGGTAAAGATAGTTTTGTTATAGATGGAATATTTGATATTGCCGATCACCAAAGTATACAAGAGCTATTAGAATCTAAAAATATTATGGTTGAGGAAGGGGAGTTAATTCTCTCCCGGTCATTTAACCGCAATGGTAAATCTACCATCTTAGCTAACGATCAACCTATACCATTAAAAGCATTAAAAGAAATTGGTCAACATTTAGCTGATATTCATGGTCAATATAGTAATCAACGATTATTAGATGCCGATACCCATCATGAATATTTAGATACCTATAATAAAGAGGGACAGAAGGCTTACAAGACCTATTTAGATGCCTATAAAGTATATAAGCAAGCTAAACAAGATGTAGATCATTTACAAGAAAATATGTCTGAACGAGCACGAGAGCTCGATATGCTACGATACCAAATCGATGAGATTGAAGAAGCAGGACTTACAATCGGTGAAGATGTTTCTATTGCAGAGGAATTAAAACGACTCGATAGTTTTGAACATATTGATAAGGTATTAGGTTCTTGTTATGATGCCTTTTATAATGGTCGCCAACCATTACTAGATACAATCAACTCCATTAAGGTAGAGGTTAATGATCTTGTAAAATATGATGGTGAACTGAAAGAAGTATCTGAAATGGTTGATTCTGCTTATTTCCAACTGGAAGAGGCTGCTCAATCGTTAGATCGTTATAGAGATACTATTAGCTATGACGAAGAACGCTATAAGTATTGCCAAGATAGAGATACAACTATTTACGGCTTAAAGAAAAAATATGGTGAAACTGTAGAAGAAATTCTGGCATACGAAGAAAAGGCTCAAGCTCGTTTAGAGGAACTAGAAGGCCTTGTATTTGCACAAGACGAATTAGAAGCTCGTCTTGAAGAGGCAAAAAAGGTAGCAGAAGAAGCTTTAACAGTTTTACGTGATATACGTCTTAAAAATGCAAAGACTATTGCTAACGCTCTACATCAAGAATTAGTAGACCTAGGCATGCCAAAAGGGGAGATACAGTTCCATATAGAGGATGAGGATGGCTTATCAGCTTTAGGTGCAAACTCCATTGAACTACTATTTTCTGCCAATAAGGGGGAACAATTGTTACCGCTTCACAAGGTAGCCTCTGGTGGCGAATTAGCTCGGATTGCATTAGCCTTCAAATCTGTCTTCCGTAGTGATACGTTCAAGACAATGGTATTTGATGAAATTGATGTTGGTATTAGTGGAGATATAGCTTTAAAGGTTGCTGAGAAAATTCTACATCTATCTAAGACTAATCAAGTATTTTGTATTACCCATTTACCTCAAACAGCAAGTATTGCAAAACAACATTACCATTTAGCTAAAATTGAGCAAGATGACCGTACTGTGTCAACATTGTCGGTACTTAATGAAGAGGAACGAGTAACGCAAATTGCTTCTATGATGTCTGGTCGAGGCATGTCTTCCACTGCATTGGCTGCAGCTAAAGAACTAATTGACCATTTTAATTGACTAAAATCGCATAATTACTTATACTAATAGTATTAAGTGAATATGTTGATAGAGGTGCGAGTATAAAGAGTAATCATGAGGAGTAGGCATGCATTGATCCATGATAAAAGGGATGCTTGCCGAAGTTCGGTGATTGCGACTCATCGTTCTGGTTGTCTATTTAATAGATAGACGACTGTCATCAATTTGAATTGGTGGAGTGCTATCATTGAGCTTTTAGTAACAGTTATAAGCTATATAAACTATAAGGCCAGTGGATGCATCCACTGGCTTTTTTGGAGGTATATATGATTCGAGTAATGGTAAATGGCGCTGGCGGTAAAATGGGCCGCGAAGTAGTCAAAGCAGTACATAATGATCCTGAATTAACATTAGCAGGTGGTATCGATCCTACTAAGGCAGGTCAAGATGTAGGCTCCGTAGCGGGCATCGAACAATTAGGAATTACAATGAATGCCTCCATCGATGAGGTACTTGATACAAATAAACCTGAAGTTATTGTAGATTTTACAAATCCTGCTGTCATCTATGAAAATGCTAAAAAGATGTTATCCGCAGGCATTCATGTAGTTATTGGTACTACTGGTTTAACAGCGGAACAACGCGATGAATTAGATGCTATTGGACGTAAGAATAATGCCAATTGCCTTGTAGCACCTAATTTCTCTCTTGGTGCAGTTATGATGATGAAGGTTTCTGCTGAATTGGCTCCATATTTCCCTAATGTAGAAATTATTGAGCTTCATCATAACCATAAATATGATGCGCCATCTGGTACATCTATTTTAACAGCAAAATTAATTAACGAAGCTAAACAAGCTGCGAATGCAACTGCAGCAGAAGATTTAACTCGTGAAAGTTTACCAGGTGCTCGTGGTGCTAAGGTTGATGACGTAACCATTCACAGCGTTCGTTTACCTGGTTACGTAGCTCACCAAGAAGTACTATTTGGTGGCTATGATGAAACATTAACGATTCGTCACGATAGTTTAAGCCGTCTTTCCTTTATGCCAGGCGTAGTATTAGCATGTAAAAAAATTAGTACTAAAACTGGTTTAACATACGGCTTAGAGCATTATTTATAATATAATAGCAAGGAGATATAGTAATGAAAAAACCTAATGTTGCAATTCTTGGTGCTACTGGTGCAGTAGGTGCTGAATTTATTACACTTATTGAAGAGCGTAATTTCCCATATGAAAATCTAAAATTGTTAGCATCTGCTCGTTCTGCAGGTACTGAACTTACCGTTAATGGTAAAACATATGTAGTAGAGGAAGCAAAGCCTGAATCCTTTGAAAATATTGATATCGCTCTATTTGCAGGTGGTTCTATTTCTAAAACATTAGCACCAGAAGCAGCTAAAAGAGGCGCTATCGTTATTGATAACTCTAGTGCATTCCGTATGGATCCTGAAGTACCTCTTGTAGTACCAGAAGTAAATCCAGAAGATATTTTAAAACATAAAGGTATCATTGCGAATCCTAACTGCTCCACTATTATTATGAGCTTAGGTTTGAAACCACTTCATGATATTTCTCCAATTAAACGCATTGTAGTAAGTACATATCAAGCAGTATCTGGTGCAGGTAAAGAAGGTATTGAAGAACTTGAAAACCAAGTAAAACAATATACAGCTGGCGAAGAAATGACTGCAAACTTATTACCAACAGGTTCTGCGCCTAAACATTATCCTGTAGCATTTAACCTTTTACCACAAATTGATGTGTTCTTGGACAATGATTACACAAAAGAAGAAATGAAAATGGTTCATGAAACACAAAAAATTCTTCACGACGACACAATTCAAGTAGTACCAACTACTGTACGTGTTCCAGTGTATCGTTCCCACTCTGAATCTGTTTTAGTAGAAACAGCAGAACCAGTTTCTGTAGAAGCTTTCAAAGCAGCATGTGAGAAATTCCCTGGTTTACAAGTAAAAGATAATCCTGCAGAACAAATTTACCCAATGCCATTATATACATCTAATCAAAACGACTGTGAAATCGGCCGTATTCGTAAAGACTTATATAATGACAAAGGTATGAATTTCTGGATTGTAGGGGACCAAATTCGTAAAGGTGCAGCACTTAATGCGTTGCAAATTGCTGAGTACTTGGTAGAAAAACAAGCATTTTAATCTATCAAGGGGAGGACAGATATGAAAACCTTTGGTCGAGTATTAACGGCTATGATTACATCATTTAATAATGATGGATCCTTAAACATAGAAAATAGTGTAGCTATTGCTAATCATTTGTTAGATAATGGCTCTGATGGCCTCGTTGTATGCGGTACAACAGGGGAAAATCCATCCATGTCTAAAGAGGATAAATTAGCATTATTTACAGCTATTGCTAAAGAATGTGGTCATAAAGGTTCTATTATTGCTAACGTAGGTTCAAATGACACAAAATCTTCTGTAGAATTTGTGAAAGAAGTTTCTAAAATTGATGGAATTGATGGTTTATTGGTTGTAGTACCTTACTACAATAAGCCAAATCAACAAGGCCAATACTTACACTTTAAAGCTATTGCAGAGGCTACTACGCTTCCAATCATGGTATATAATGTACCAAGCCGTGTTGGAACAGGAATTTTTCCTACAACACTAGCTCAATTACATAGTGAATATCCACATGTATGTGCTATTAAAGAAGCTAGTGGCAATCTTATGATTGCCTCTGAAATCAAACGCTTAATGCCAGGAGAAGACTTTATGGTATACAGTGGGGATGATGGACTTACATTACCAATGTTATCAGTAGGTGCTTGTGGTGTAGTATCCGTAGTGTCCCATGTGGCTGGCAAAGATATGAATACTATGATTCAAGCTTATGAATCAGGTCATAATCACGAAGCACTTCGTATTCATCAAAGCTTAGCAGATATCATTAAAGCGATGTTTATCACTACAAACCCAATTCCTGTTAAATATGCAGCTCGTAAAATTGGCTTACCTGCGGGTGTATTTAATTTACCGATGTGTGATCCTAGTGCTGAAGAAGCAGCATATATTGATAAAGCTTTAGCTGAATATGTAAAATAAAATATACAGACACAAAAAACAGTAGCTATCATATGATATGTACCCCCTTTACTGGACAACCAGTAAAGGGGGTATTTTCATGAGATATAGTTATGAATTTAAAAGAAAAGCAATTGAATTATTTAATCAAGGTGAATGGCCAGAGACGCCAACTGGAGTATTGACTCATTCTTTTCACGAACAAATAATAAAATGGGCTAAACAGGAAGAGTTTAATGGCCCAGAAATCAATAAGCATAATCCAGATAAGCGATGTTGGTCTCCAGAGAAGAAATATGAGTTAGTATGCCAAGTATTATTTGGAGAATCTATCCGCTCTGTATCTATTAGGGCTGGAATTAATACTGGCCAACTGTATCAATGGGTTCATAAATACATAACTTTGGGATACAATGGTCTTATTAATAAACCTAAAGGACGATCACCAAAGGATTGCAAAATGAAAGTACCTAAGACTATCTCACCTCGAGAGCTCAAAGAGAGTGAATATGAGGAACTCATTCGCTTACGAGCTGAAATTGCTTATATTAAAGCTGAAAATGAAGTCATAAAAAAAGAGATTGCCTTGAGAGAAGAAAAAGAGGCTGCGCGACTCAAGGCGAAAAAGCAGCGATTATCAAAACGCTCCGCCAACAAGGCTATCAACTAAAACATCTTTTGAAAGCTATGCCAATGTCCAAATCTACCTATTATTTTGAACTTACTAAAGTAGATCTTGTAGATAAAAGAAATACAAAGCTAAAAGATGAAATTCAAAAGATTTTTACAGAACATAAAGGTCGGTATGGTGTGCGGCGTGTATACCAAGAGCTTCTTAATCGAGGTTTTGTAGTCAATCATAAACGAGTGCAAAGACTTATGCATATTATGGGGCTCGCAGGAAAGCGACCGAAAGAAAAGTACCACTCTTACAAAGGGAAAGTCGGTAAGGTAGCAGAAAATATCGTCAATAGAGATTTTAGTACAACTGCACCATTACAAAAATGGACTACTGATGTGTCTCAATTTAATTTCTCATGGGGAAAATGCTATTTGTCGCCTATTTTAGATATGAATACGAATGAGATTGTTGCTTATGACTTAGCATTAAGTCCTAACTTAGAACAAATTTCTCGTATGTTAGAGAAGGCATTCAAGAAGTTTACTAATCTTTCAGGATTAATCCTCCATTCTGATCAAGGATGGCAATACCAACATAAGTACTTTAGGAGAACACTCAAAGAGCATGGTATTATTCAATCTATGTCTCGAAAAGGAAATTGTTATGATAACTCTGTGATGGAAACCTTTTTTGGTAGATTGAAAACGGAAATATATTATGGTTTTGAGAGAGAATATTCATCTTTTAATGCTTTTGCAGCAGCGATAGAAGAATACATTAACTATTACAATAACAAAAGGATTCAAGCAAAAACAAAATGGATGCCCCCTGTAAAATACAGGGAAGCATCCATGTGTTTAGGCTAGTAAATAATATGTGTCCAGGAAAATGGGTACATATCACATATGTAGCTACTGTTTTTTTATATCTGTATATAATAGAGAGTTAAGACTAAAACATAATGTAGAAATAAGGTAAAAATAAAACGGCTACAATATACTATGTAGCCGTTTTTTATTAAATTCTATCGCGTACAAGACCGATTACAAGGCCTTCAATATGACAATCATCCACAATAATAGGATCAAAATCATCATTTTCCGGTTGTAAACGAATATGTCCATTTTCTTTATAAAAACGTTTTACAGTAGCTTCATCATCAATACGAGCCACTACAACGTCTCCATTATTAGCAGTATTTTGATGACGTACAATAAGCATATCGCCTTCATACATACCGATATTCATCATAGATTCGCCTTGAACGCGAAGTAAAAAGCAATCAGAATCCCCAGTCAATTGAACAGGCAATGTAAGGGTAGACTCTAAATTTTCAACTGCAGTAATAGGCATACCAGCTTGAACAGTACCAATGAGAGGTACTTGTTTTAGACCAACACCTAAAAATTCAAAGTTATCAGAACTGGAAGTTTCATTACCATCTACAGAAATAGAAGGTTTTGTATCCTCTAAAACAGTAATAGCACGGTTTTTATTAGGATCTCGTTTAATATAACCAAACTTTTCTAGAGCATTCAAATGAGATTGTACAGTAGATGTAGAACTAAGCCCTACATGTGTACAGATTTCACGAACAGTAGGGCAACGATATTCATTATGTAGTGAATCTTTAATAAAATCTAATATACGGCGCTGTTTAGTATTAATATCTGTAGCAGGGCGTCTCACGATGAACCTCCAAAGTCAATGTAATGTCAATATTTATATGCGTAAAAAATAACACATGTCATACTATATAATGAAAAAGTAAGATAATTACTAACTTACATACTTATTATAGGCAATTTTAAAAGTTTTTGCAAACATTTGTTCTAAAACTCTTGACCGAACATTCGTTCGTGTGCTATCATATGCATGTAAACAAACAAATGTTCTCAGATATTATGTTCGATATAAATGTGAGGTATGAGATGAAAAATATATTAATGATGCTAGGAATGTGCTTAACAGTATTATTTGGTTATAATATGACAAACCCTGTAACAGATGCAAATACACATGCAGTACGCGAAGTAAAGGTACAAGCAGGCGATACAATGTGGGATATTGCAGCTCGCACAGCTCATAAAGATATGGATGTTCGTGAAATGGTATATGCCATGAAAGAACTTAACAACATCAGTGATTCTGGTACACTTGTACCTGGTACAGTTTTAAAGGTACCAGCACATAAAACTGATAGTCCAGTTAGAGCTTTGGACTATGTGGCTCAAAACTAAATATATATGGGTGTAACCCACGCAAAAAGGCAGCTACTCAATAGATGT
>NZ_CALJSP010000038.1:0-53088 GCF_937975875.1 Veillonella dispar
TAGCAGTGCCAGTAATTTTATATTTTTATGATGGTGAAATAGCTTCAAGGTTGTGGTCTATATTCCAAGGCCATGATACATCAGCTGATCTTCGATGGGCTTTATGGGATAGTACCATGTATATCGTACGTGAAAATCCTATCTTTGGTATTGGGTGGAATACATTTTACTTAGTATATCCAGATTATAACTATTATATTCAAGGTCCTCACATCTTGATGTATCATGCTCATAATTTGTATCTTAATATATTAGCTGAATCAGGCATCCCAGGATTGATATCATTCCTAGCAGTTATTATTGGTCATGTTATTACATCTATAAGACTTAAAGGGGATATATTCCGCCAAGCTGCACAAGTTGGTGTAGGTGCGTTAGCTATAGGTGTTTTATTTAGTGGCTTATCCGATTTTGAGCTATATAGTCATCAAGTAACCATCGTATTTTGGCAATTGTTTGGTTGGGTAGGGGCTTTTGTAAAAGTTCAGTTATCTGCTGATAAATCTGCATAATTGTAATATCTTGTATAATTAGCATGTTTTATGGTAGATATATAATTTCATAATATGGTATAATTAATACATACCTTGGGTAGGTACGTATTAGGTAGTATAACCGGTTTTCTAATGTTAGACATAATTGAACATTATCGTTAGCATTTGAAAGCCGGTTTTTTGTATATCATTGTATCTTTATAGGGAGGTGTAAGGTCTAGTTCTTGTATATGAGATGTTGTTTTATATTGAAAAGGGTCTATATATTGTATAGAGAGAGTTCGATTTAATTGAAAAACATCAATATATGCCATATATCGATGATTCCTGTGAGTTATAACGATGTGAATAAAACTTATGTGGAAATGTGAAAATCTATGCATTTTAATCATAATGCTAATCAAAGTGTGATAAAAAATACATTTTAGTCATATAAGTTGACAATGCATTGGATGTGGACTACGATGAAGTCGGTTTAAGGAACGACCAAGAGATCAAACTGTCGTTTATACAATGTTACTCTTAAAGGAGATGGTAATGGTGATAGACATCAAAGACCGCGTTAAATGTGCGGCCCTCCAAGGTAAAATTGTCACTGCTTATGATGCAGCTCTTTTGATTAACCCTAACGATAAAGTTGGTATTTCCGGCTTTACTCCATCTGGTTATGCAAAAGCAGTGCCATTGGCATTGGCAGAAAGAATGGAAAAAGAACCATTCAAAATTGATTTGTGGACAGGTGCTTCCGTAGGTGATGAAGCTGATGGCGCGTTAACTCGTGCTAACGGTATCAATCGTCGTTTCCCATATCAAACAAATGGGGATACACGTAAAGCCTTAAATAGCGGTGCTGTTAAATACATCGATATGCATTTAAGCACAATGGCACAAAATGTTCGCTATGGTTTCTTTGGCGATTTAGACGTAGCTATCGTAGAAGTTTGTCAAATCAACGAAGATGGCTCTTTAGTACCTACAACATCTGTTGGTAACTCTCCAACATTTGTTAGCCAAGCTAAAAAAGTTATCGTAGAAGTAAACGTATCCCAACCACTTTCCTTGGTAGGTATGCATGATATCTATGAACCACTCGATCCACCACATCGTAAACCAATTCCATTGGAAACACCTGGTGATCGTATTGGTACTGAAGCAATTCCTTGTGACCCAAGTAAAATTGTTGCAGTTGTACCTTGTGATGTTCCTGATACAACAAGACCTTTGGCACCTATCGATGATGATGCAAAAGCAATGAGTCAACACCTTATCAAATTCTTCGAACAAGAAATTGCAGAAGGTCGTTTGCCTAAGAACTTGCTTCCATTACAATCTGGTGTAGGTTCCGTAGCAAATGCGGTAATCAGTGGTCTTGCTAAAGGCCCATTCACAGATTTGTCCATCTATACAGAAGTAATCCAAGATGGTATGTTCGACTTGATCGATGCTGGTAAAGTAACTGTATGTTCCGGTACTGCATTAAGTCCTTCTCCAGATGGGTTGAAACGTTTCTATGCGAATATTGATGAATATCGTAAAAAAATCATTCTTCGTCCGCAAGAAATTTCCAACAACCCTGGTATTGCTCGCCGTATTGGTGTCATTGCCATGAATACCGCTATCGAATTTGATATTTTTGGCAATGTAAACTCTACTCATATTATGGGTAGCAAAATGATGAATGGTGTTGGTGGTTCTGGTGACTTTGCACGTAGTGCATATCTCACTATTTTCTGCACTAACTCCGTTGCTAAAAATGGCGACATCAGTTCTATCGTTCCATATGTATCTCATGTGGATCATCCAGAACATGACACTATGATTTTCTGTACAGAACAAGGTGTTGCTGACTGCCGTGGTTTGAGCCCAGTGGAAAGAGCTCGTTTAATCATTGAAAAATGTGCTCACCCAGACTACAAACCTATGTTAACTGAATACCTAGAAAAAGCATTAGCTGCAACAAAGAATGCCCATACACCTATGTTGCTTGATGAAGCTCTTTCTTGGCATAAACGCTTCACAGAAACTGGAAGCATGAAAAAATAACCTGTTTTTTTAGGAGGATGATGAAAACATGGCTTACGAAAACTTAAAAGCCCAAATTGCTGAGTACAACAAACTTTGTGACGAAAAAAGTGCAAAAACTCCAGAACGTCAAAATTTAAAATACAACCGTGTATATACACCAGTTGATATCGAAGGTTTTGACTATGAACGTGATTTGGGTATGCCTGGCGAATTCCCTTACACTCGTGGCGTACAACCTACTATGTACCGTGGTCGTTTCTGGACAATGCGTATGTATGCAGGCTTCGCTACAGCAGAAGAATCTAACAAACGTTACCGCTACTTAATCGAGTCTGGTGCAACTGGTCTTTCCTGTGCATTCGACTTACCTACACAAATCGGTTACGACTCCGACGATGCAGTTGCAGAAGGCGAAGTTGGTAAAGTAGGTGTAGCGATTGACTCCTTGGCAGATATGGAAATCTTGTTCGACGGCATCGATCTTGGTAAAGTATCCACATCCATGACAATCAACGCTCCAGCATCCGTTTTGTTGGCAATGTATATCGCAGTAGCTGAAAAACAAGGCGTACCTTCCACAGAATTGAAAGGTACAATTCAAAATGATATTTTGAAAGAATACGCAGCTCGTGGTACATACATTTTCCCACCAAAACCATCCATGCGTTTGATCACTAATATCTTCGAATATTGTTCTCAAAACGTTCCAAAATGGAACACAATCTCCATCTCCGGTTACCATATCCGTGAAGCAGGTTCCACAGCAGCACAAGAAATCGCATTCACAATTGCTGATGGTATCGCATACGTAGAAGCAGCTTTGAAAGCTGGTCTTGATGTTGATACATTTGCTGGTCGTCTTTCCTTCTTCTGGAATGCTCATAACAACGTACTTGAAGAAGTTGCTAAATTCCGTGCATCCCGCCGTCTATGGGCAACAATCATGAAAGAACGTTTTGGTGCTAAAAAACCAAAATCCATGATGCTTCGTGTACATACTCAAACAGCTGGTTCCATGTTGACTGCACAACAAGTTGATAACAACATCGTTCGTGTTGCTCTTCAAACTGCAGCTGCTGTAATGGGCGGTACTCAATCCTTACATACAAACTCCCGTGACGAAGCTTTGGCTCTTCCTACAGAAGCATCTGTACAAGTAGCTCTTCGTACACAACAAATCGTGGCTTACGAATCTGGTTTGGCTGACGTAGTAGACCCATTGGGTGGTTCCTACTATGTAGAAGCTATGACTAACGCTATCTATGACGAAGCTATGGCATACATTAAGAAAATTGATGAAATGGGCGGCGCTGTAGTAGCAATCGAAAAAGGCTACATCCAAAAAGAAATTCAAGAATCCGCTTACAAATGGCAAATGGAAGTTGAATCTGGCTTGCGCACAATCGTTGGCGTAAACAAATTCCAAGTTGAAGAAGAAGCTCCAAAAGACTTACTTCGCGTAGACGCTTCCGTTGGTGTTAACCAATCCAAGAAAACTCAAGCAGTTCGCGCTAACCGCGATCAAGCAGCAGTTGATAAAGCATTAGCAGCTCTTAAAGCTGGTGCAGCTGATGAAAACGTTAACTTGATGCCATTAATTCTTGATGCAGTTAAAACATATGCTACTTTGGGTGAAATTTGTAATGTATTGCGCGAAGTATTCGGTGAATACGAAGCTCATTCCACATTATAATATCGGCTAATTTCGGAGGTAATTAATCATGGCAGAAAAACGTATTAGAGTAATCGTAGCAAAACCAGGTCTTGATGGTCATGACCGTGGTGCAAAAGTAGTAGCACGCGCACTTCGCGATGCTGGTTTCGAAGTAATCTACACTGGTCTTCGTCAAACTCCAGAACAAATCGTTGAAGCAGCTCTTTCTGAAGACGTTAATGTAGTTGCATTATCCCTTCTTTCTGGTGCTCATAACACATTGTTCCCTAAAATTGTTGAACTTTTGAAAGAAAAAGGCATGGGCGATGTACTTGTAATCGGTGGTGGCGTTATTCCTGACGCTGATATCCCTGGCTTGAAAAAAGCTGGCGTAGCAGAAGTATTCACACCTGGTACACCAACTGGCGATATCGTTAAATTCATCAACGAAAACGTTAAATAATTAATTGGGCAAGAGAGGAGCACAACTGAATAGTTGGCTCCCCTCTATTCCCATATTCTAAGATAGGTGGTGAGGCGAGTGGATTTAGTTAAAGAACTTTTCGAAGGTTCTCGACTAGCCTTAGCACGGTCCATAACAGCTGTAGAAAACGAGTATGATAATGCCATTGATATTATGAAGGCTATTTACCCTAAAACAGGGAATGCACGTATTCTCGGTATTACAGGGGCCCCTGGTGCTGGTAAAAGTACGTTGACAGATAAAGTTGTTAAACATTATCTAGATCAAGGTAAGAAAATCGGCATCGTTGCCATCGACCCAACTAGCCCATTCTCTGGTGGTGCTATCTTGGGGGACCGTATTCGAATGAATGATTTGACATTAAATGAAAATGTATTTATTCGAAGCATGGGCACGCGTGGTAGTCTTGGTGGTTTGTCCAAAAAGACTGCAGACGTTGTAAAACTCATGGATGCCTTTGGCATGGATTTAGTAATCATTGAAACAGTAGGTGTAGGTCAATCTGAAGTAGATATCGTAAAAAATGCAGATACTACATTGGTTGTACTTGTTCCTGGTCTCGGTGATGATATCCAAGCTATCAAGGCAGGTATTCTTGAAATTGGCGATGTATTTGCTATCAATAAAGCTGACCGAGATGGTTGTGATCGTTTGAATGTAGAAATTGAAATGATGCTTGACCTAGACTCTCGTGAAGTAAAATGGCGCCCACCGATTAAGCGCACAATTGCTAGTAAAGACCAAGGCGTAGATGAACTCATCGACGCTTTAGATGAACATTTTGAGTATCTTGAAGATTCTGGTGAATTGGAATCTCGTCGGGCAGAACGTACTCGTGATGAAATCATCGCAATGATTAATGAACAAATTGGTCGTTATGTAGCTGACAAAATCGTTACAAGCGACGAATTTAATAGCCAAGTGGCAGCTGTTAATGAACGCGAAAGCGATCCATACACAGTTGTTAACGGCGTAATGACAAGCGTGCTAAAGTAGACGGCGACTACATAGCATTAGAGATTTAGCCTTATAAAGGAGATAATCGAAATGGCTTTTAAAGTATTACAAGTGGATCACATCGGTATTGGTGTTAATGATTTAGCAGCAACTAAAGAATTCTATAAAAATGCATTGGGTATTGAACATCTTCCTGAAGATGAAGTGGTTGAAGAACAAAAAGTAAAAGTATCCTTCTTCCCATGTGGCGATGCTGAACTTGAATTCTTAGAAACTACAACTCCAGATGGCCCTATTGGTAAATTCATCGAAAAAAATGGCGGTCGTGATGGTATCCAACACGTTGCATTGCGCGTTGATAATATTGAAAATGCTATTGCTGATTTGATGGCTAAAGGCGTTCGTATGATTGACGAAAAACCTCGTTACGGTGCAGGCGGTTCCTCCATTGCTTTCTTACATCCAAAAGCAACAGGCGGCGTATTGCTTGAATTATGTCAACGTATGAAATAATACAGTATCCAATTCACATCATTATGTATGAGTAATAGATATACATATTCATATAATCATGAGTTATATATTAAATATGTATGCATGCTTGAACTTTAATTATTAATGAAATAAAATGATACTGTAACAAGTTTTATTTGGAGGTGCTATAATGGCAACAGTGCAAGAAAAAATCGAGTTATTGCACGAAAAACTAGCTAAAGTTAAAGCTGGTGGCGGTGAAAAACGCGTTGAGAAACAACATGCTCAAGGCAAAATGACTGCTCGTGAACGTTTGGCTAAATTGTTCGATGATAACTCTTTCGTTGAACTTGATCAATTTGTTAAACATCGTTGTGTTAACTTCGGTCAAGATAAGAAAGAATTACCAGGCGAAGGTGTAGTAACTGGTTATGGTACTATTGACGGTCGTTTAGTATATGCATTCGCACAAGATTTCACTGTAGAAGGTGGTTCCCTTGGTGAAATGCATGCTGCTAAAATCGTTAAAGTACAACGTTTAGCAATGAAAATGGGTGCTCCTATCGTTGGTATCAATGATTCCGGCGGTGCTCGTATTCAAGAAGCTGTAGATGCTCTTGCTGGTTACGGTAAAATTTTCTTTGAAAATACAAATGCATCTGGCGTTATTCCACAAATTTCCGTAATCATGGGTCCATGCGCAGGCGGTGCTGTATATTCTCCAGCATTGACTGACTTCATCTACATGGTTAAAAACACATCTCAAATGTTCATCACTGGTCCTGCAGTAATCAAATCTGTAACTGGTGAAGAAGTAACAGCTGAAGATCTTGGTGGCGCAATGGCTCACAACTCCGTGTCTGGTGTTGCTCACTTTGCAGCTGAAGATGAAGATGATTGCATCGCACAAATTCGCTACTTATTAGGCTTCTTGCCATCCAATAATATGGAAGATGCTCCATTAGTAGATACTGGCGATGATCCAACTCGCGAAGACGAAGGCTTGAACAGCTTGTTGCCTGATAACAGTAACATGCCATACGACATGAAAGATGTTATCGCAGCTACTGTAGATAATGGCGAATACTATGAAGTACAACCATTCTATGCTACAAACATTATCACTTGTTTCGCACGTTTTGACGGTCAATCCGTTGGTATCATTGCTAACCAACCAAAAGTAATGGCTGGTTGCTTGGACATCAATGCATCCGACAAATCTTCCCGTTTCATCCGTTTCTGTGATGCTTTCAATATTCCAATCGTTAACTTCGTTGACGTTCCTGGTTTCTTGCCTGGCACAAATCAAGAATGGGGCGGTATCATTCGTCATGGTGCTAAAATGTTGTATGCTTACTCTGAAGCTACAGTACCAAAAATTACTGTTATCACTCGTAAAGCATACGGCGGTTCTTACCTCGCTATGTGTTCCCAAGATTTGGGCGCTGACCAAGTATACGCTTGGCCTACATCCGAAATCGCTGTAATGGGTCCTGCTGGTGCAGCTAACATTATCTTCAAAAAAGATGAAGACAAAGACGCTAAAACAGCTAAATACGTAGAAGAGTTCGCAACTCCATATAAAGCTGCAGAACGTGGCTTCGTAGATGTTGTAATCGAACCAAAACAAACTCGTCCAGCAGTTATCAACGCTTTGGCTATGCTTGCAAGCAAACGCGAAAACCGTGCTCCAAAGAAACATGGTAATATTCCATTATAATTCGATTCGATAACAAGATCATCGAATTTGGGAGATACCTTTCTTTACTACTTTTTTAGAAAGGGGAATGATTATGGAAGGACAAGCAGTTACTACCAATCCTTGGTTAATCATGGCCATTAATATGACAGTTGTATTTGTTGTGTTGATTCTTTTAGGTATTTTGATGTCAATCGTTCATTTGATTGACCCTACTAAGAAGAAAAAAGACGTACCACCAAGTGCACCTGTTGCGGCTCCCGCAGCTACACCGGTGGCTGCACCAAATGCATCTGCTCAAAATGAAGGTGAAGTAGTAGCAGCTATCGTAGGTGCCATTGTGGCGATGGGGTATTCATCTGAACAAATTGCATCTATTCGACCTACAGCAACCAGTGCTAAATGGCGCTTGGAAGGTCGTTTAAGCGGTAGAGGTTAATAATATTTTAGGAGGCATTTGTAATGAGCAATGCTACAACAACTAACGGTAAAGCTCCATCTCAAGATGTAGTAGCAGTAATCGTTGGTGCATTAGCGGCAATGGGTTATTCCGCTGATCAAATCGCGCATATCCGTCCAATCGTAAGCTATAATTGGAAAATGGAAGGACGTTTGCGCGGTAATCGATAAGATTATTGGCAGTTAGATAATCTAATAGATTATCCAATTTATATGTGTAAAGAAAATTTATAAGTATTGTGTAGACACTACACATTTTGGAGGAATTTAAAATGAAAAAATTCAACATTACAGTAAACGGCACAGCATATGATGTAGAAGTTAATGAAGTAAAAGGTGCAGCTCCTGCAGCAGCTCCTAAAGCAGCTCCAGCAGCAGCTCCTAAAGCAGCTCCTGCACCAGCTCCAGCTCCAGCTGCAGCAGCAGCTCCAGTTCCAGCAGGTGCTGAAACTGTAAAAGCTCCAATGCCTGGTAAAATCTTATCTGTAGCAGTATCCGCTGGTCAAGCAGTTAAAAAAGGCGAAACTTTGTTGATCCTTGAAGCTATGAAAATGCAAAACGAAATCGCAGCTCCTCATGATGCTGTAGTTGCAGAAGTTCGCGTAGCTGCTAACCAAACTGTATCCACTGGCGACGACATGGTTGTTCTTGGTTAATACCAAGTTGTGTGTGGCGCGGCTGAGCCGCGTCATATGACAATTTTATATTTGTGAAAGGGGAACGCATATGGAGGCTTTTGCTGTTGCGATTCAATCCGTTATTACAGATAGCGGGTTCCTCGCATTTACAACAGGCAATGCTATTATGATTCTTGTAGGTTTGATCCTATTGTACTTGGCATTTGCTAAAGAGTTTGAACCTTTATTGTTGGGTCCGATTGCGTTTGGTTGTGTACTTGCTAATATTCCTCGTAATGGTTTCGAAGAAGGCGTTATGGCACTTATTAGCGCAGGTATCTCCCAAGAAATCTTCCCACCTTTAATTTTCCTTGGTGTAGGTGCAATGACTGACTTTGGTCCACTCATTGCTAATCCTAAAACATTGCTTTTAGGCGCTGCCGCTCAAATCGGCGTATTCGTTGCTTTAGGTGGCGCAATGATGCTTGGCTTCACAGCTCAAGAAGCAGCTGCTATCGGTATCATCGGTGGTGCTGACGGCCCTACATCCATTTACTTAGCTACTAAGCTAGCTCCTCATTTATTAGGTGCTATCGCGGTTGCCGCATATTCCTATATGTCCTTGGTACCGTTGATTCAACCACCTGTAATGAAATTATTCACTACGCAAAAAGAACGCGAAATTGTTATGGAACAATTGCGTGAAGT
The DNA here is from genome assembly GCF_937975875.1 of Veillonella dispar. GTDB lineage: Bacteria > Bacillota > Negativicutes > Veillonellales > Veillonellaceae > Veillonella > Veillonella dispar_B. Next base: position 9,572 of record NZ_CALJSP010000038.1, read on the forward strand.
TACACGTTTTGAAAAAATCGTATTCCCAATTATTTCTACGATCTTCATTTCCTTATTGCTTCCTTCCATTACATCCCTTTTAGGTATGTTGATGTTAGGTAACTTGTTCCGTGAATCTGGCGTAACTGATCGTTTGTCCGATACATCTCAAAATGCGTTGATCAATACTGTTACTATCTTCTTAGCAACTGGTACTGGTTTAACAATGAGTGCGGAACACTTCTTAAGCGTGCAAACACTCCTTATCATTTGCTTAGGTTTGGTTGCATTTATCGGTGGTACTGCTGGTGGCGTATTATTCGGTAAATTGATGAGCTTAGTAGATGGTGGTAAAACAAATCCACTTATTGGTTCTGCTGGTGTATCCGCGGTTCCAATGGCGGCTCGCGTATCTCAAGTTGTAGGTGCGAAAGCTAACCCAGCTAACTTCTTGCTCATGCATGCTATGGGTCCAAACGTAGCTGGCGTTATCGGTACAGCAGTAGCAGCAGGTACAATGCTTGCTATGTTGTCCAACCACTAGTAATTTAATAATTATTCACCAAGGTGTGCCTAATTAGGTACACCTATTGGTGAATATAAAAACCCTTCAAATCTATGTATTCATGCATAAATAGGGTATATTTGCAATAAATGCTTTTCAGATCGGTCATTAGGTGATACAAGAATTCACACAATAACCTTCTAGTGCTTTAAATTTAGTAGAGGTGGTCACTTGTTATCTGTAGAATTAAAAATACTGATTTGTTTTATCTGGGCATTTATTGTATTTTTTATTACGGCACTGATTATCGGTGTTGAAGGCAAAGCTAAATGGTTTCAACGCAGAACTAAATATACTTGGTTTAATCGCCGAGGATTTTTAGGTGAAACCTTATTCTTTGGGTATCCTAAAACAAGAGAGGGATATGGGATTACTTTTTTGATGGCTTCCGCCATTGGTATCGTAGGTTATATTTTATACCTCTTATAACTATATCAGTGCATTTCTCTGAAGGGAGATGATGATGTATGGGTACTGCAGAACAAACCTTAATCGTCCTCGCAGTCATGGCTGTTTTATTTGTTACGGAAATTATTCCTTTAGCTATTACTTCTTTAGGCGGCGCTATTACACTTGGCCTTATGGGTATTATTACTCCTAAGGTTGTATTCTCTGGTTTATCTGATAGTACAGTTGTGTTGTTTGCTGGCATGTTCGTTGTTGGTGCAGCATTGTTCTACACTGGTTTGGCTCAAAAAATTGGGGAAACAGTAGTATCTCATGCTGGTACTAGCGAAAATGGCTTAATGCTAGCAATCATGGTTGTTACAGCAACTATGTCCGCATTCTTATCTAACACTGGTACTACAGCTGCTTTACTTCCTGTAGTTGTTGGTATCTGTGCTGTTGCTAAGATTCCTGCATCTCGCCAATTGATGCCTTTAGCATTCGCTGCAGGTATTGGTGGTATCATTACAATGGTTGGTACACCTCCAAACATTATTGTAAGTGGTACATTAACTAAATTTGGTGAACAACCATTTGGTTTCTTCGAATTTGCTTGGATCGGTATTCCTTTGACTATCGCCACAATCGCATTCATGATGCTTATTGGTAAACATTTATTGCCTAAACATGAAATTCAAGATGCTGGCGACGTTGAACAAGAAGTAGCTGCTGAAGATATTTCTAACGATCCTAAGAAACAATTATACTCTGGTCTTATTCTTTTAGGTGTAATCATTGCTATGATTTTAGGTGACTTCCTAAAAGGTTATGGTATCAACTTACCATTGAGCATGGTTGCAGTTATTGGCGCAATGCTTTGCGTATTAACTGGTTGCTTGAACGAAAAACAAGCTTACACATCTATTGACTGGGTAACAATCTTCTTATTTGCTGGTATGATGCCAGTAGCAACTGCACTTGACCAATCTGGTGCAGGTAAAATGATTGCTAATGCAGTAATCGGTGTTATGGGTTCTGACCCTAGCCCTTACTTTGCAACAGCAGTATTATTCGCATTGTCTTGTGTTATGACTCAATTTATGTCTAACACAGCATCTTGTGCATTGTTGGCTCCTATCGGTATCTCCATTGCTCAAGGTATGGGCGCTGACCCTCATGCTGTATTGATGGCTATCGGCGTTGCTGCATCTTGTGCATTCGGTACACCTGTAGGTACACCTCCAAATACATTAGTACTTGGCCCTGGTCAATACAAATTTACAGACTATGTAAAAGCCGGCGTTCCATTGATTTTAGTTTGCTTCGTAGTAAGCTTAATTATCATTCCAATGGTATGGCCATTCTTCCCTGGTAAATAATAGGGGATAGGTTACTCTACTATAAAGCACATACGAGGTCGAATCGTAAGATTCGGCCTCGTTTTTTATGATTTTAGCCTATATGATTTTAATATAGATTACATATAAGTGTAATCAAAAGCAATATGAATTAAACTAATTTGCATGATTAATTTTACACAATTGACTACATCGAAAAAAATATGATATAGTATATTGTGTAAGATATAATAATGTAATGTTGAATAAGGAGGTCATCTATGACAAAAGAAAGATTTAACATGTTAGTTGGTTCTATTGGTGCATTTATTGGTGTATTTGTATTTTTAGCCTATATCCCACAAATAATTGCTAATCTTCATGGTCAACCTAGTCAACCATGGCAACCATTATTTGCAGCAGTATCCTGTTTGATCTGGGTATTATATGGTTGGACAAAATCACCTAAACGTGATTATATTTTAATCGTACCAAACCTTGCAGGCGTTATTTTAGGTACACTAACATTCTTAACATCTTTCTAAGTGCTATAAGAAAAAAATAGTATTATTGTTATATAGTGAATAATAGTAAAGATATTACTTTACTTTATAAATATAAATGAGGTCGAATCGTATGATTCGGCCTTTTTTAGAGTGAAGTTTATATGTTAGATTAAAATATAGATAAGCGTTAAATCTGTTGTAATAAAAAAATAGTTTTTATGATAATAAATATTGATAATTAAATTCCTATTATAATGATTAGGATTTTATAAAATTGATAATTACAACATTCTCATTTGTTGAATATCATATTCAATTAATTAAATGAAAAGTAATATCAAAATACCTATAAACATAGGCTTTGTATGATAAAAATGAAAAAGTAATATGCAAAAATATATACAGTTTTTTATCATTTTCATTTGACTTTCAAAAAGAACTGTGTGATAATGAGAACATAAGTTGAGGCAAGTGCCTTTCTAAATGATAATAAAAAGTTCTGATCTATATTTTTATGGAGGTCCTAATTATGAGAGTTATTGCTGATGGTTGCATTAAATGTGGTTCTTGCGCATCTGTTTGCCCAGTTTCTGCTATTTCTGAAGGCGAAACTAAATATGAAATCAACGATACTTGCATCGATTGCGGTTCTTGCGAATCCGTTTGCCCAGTATCTGTAATTTCCGCTGAGTAATCACAAATTAAACGGCCCCTCATTGAGGGGCTTTTTATTTTGCCTAAATTTGCTTAACTTAGTATAATAGGACTATTAAGATATATATTATTATAAGGGAGTACAGCTTGTTTTATATTATACTAATTCTTTGGTTACTCTTAGATCAATGGACTAAATATTACATTATGAATCATTTTATGTTAGGTGAGTCTTTAGTGGTTATACCCAATGTATTTCATTTAACATATATTATTAATCGCGGTGCAGCATTTGGTATGCTTGCTAATCAGCGATGGTTTTTCTTACTGGTAGCGGTTATTTTGCTAGGCGCATGTGCATATTATTGGAAGCGCTTATCAAAAGGTCCGTGGACTTTACAGATTGGATCTGCTTTATTAGTGTCTGGTGCTATTGGTAATGGCATTGATCGTTACATGATTCATGGTGTGGTAGATTTTTTTGATTTCCGTATATGGCCTATTTTTAATGTTGCTGATATTGGTATCTGTGTAGGCGTAGCTTTAGTAGTCTACTATTTATTTACATTAAAAGATGATGATAAATAATTCATATATTATGACATATAATTAATTAATATATGATACTTAACTCATAGAGAGGTAGAGGATGAACGAATATATTGTAAATTCTGAGCAAGACGGTATGAGACTGGATGTATTCTTAACAGAACATATGGAAGGGTCTCGTAGTTATATTCAAAGTTTAATTAAAGGTGGTCACGTTACAGTAGGTGCTAAGGTAGGGAAAGCAAATCTTAGACTTACACCAAATGCTGTTGTACGTGTAGAGATACCGGAGCCTGAATCTGTAGAGGTAAAACCAGAGGATATTCCTTTAGATGTATTGTATGAAGATCATGATATTATCATTGTAAATAAACAACGTGGTATGGTTGTTCATCCTGCGGTGGGCAATTATTCGGGTACACTTGTTAATGCATTGCTATATCATTGTAAGGATTTGTCCGGTATTAATGGTGAGATTAGACCTGGTATTGTTCACCGTTTAGATAAGGATACATCTGGTGTTATGATGGCTGCTAAAAATGATGCAGCTCATATAGGTTTAGCGGAGCAGGTAAAGGAGCATTCTGCTAAACGGACATATTTAGCATTAGTACAAGGTAATATTGTAGAAGAAAAGGGTACTATTAAAGCTCCTATTGGAAGACATCCTAAGGATCGTATGAAAATGGCTGTTGTCTTTGAAAATAGTAAGGATGCAGTCACTCACTTTAACGTGGTTGAACGATTTGGACATCAAACCTTGGTTGAATGTAATTTAGAGACTGGGCGCACACATCAAATTCGTGTACATTTTGCTCATATTGGACATCCTGTTGTTAATGATCCGTTCTATGGTTACCGTCGTATGGATTTTCCTATTGAAGGACAGGCATTGCACTCTAAATCTTTAGATGTAAAACATCCTATTACAGGTGAAAGTATGCATTTTGAGGCGCCTCTTCCAGATGACTTCAAAGCATGTATAGAGTTTGCTAAAACATATCGAGAAGATAAGCGTAAATAAGCGAAAAAATGAAAAGAAATCAAACGAAATGTAAAGAAACGTAGACAAACGTAAATACATGCAAATGAAATAACTGTCTTATATTGTGGTTTACTAAATAATCTTCTAACTATATTTGTAAAGGGGCATAGAGAACTCTGTGCTATAAGGGCGTATATATGGAAAAGAAACGCTTATTGATGGATCAAGATGCTATTATGCGCGCGATTCGTCGTATTAGTCACGAAATCCTAGAACGTAATAAAGGCTTATCTAATGCTCTTATTGTAGGCATTGAACGACGTGGTGTTATTTTGGCAAAACGTTTGCAGGCCGAAATCGAACGCATTGAAGGTATTCGTATTGAATGTGAATCACTCAATGTTGCTATGTATCGTGATGATCGTGATGCTCGCCAAAAAGAGGGGAAACCATGTACGATTGATACAACGGAGAAAACAATCATTCTCGTGGATGATGTACTTTACACAGGGCGTACTATTCGTGCAGCGTTAAATGCACTGATGACATCTGGTAGACCTAAATCTATTCAATTAGCAGTACTCGTGGACCGTGGTCATCGTGAATTGCCGATTCGCGCAGACTATGTGGGTAAAAATATTCCTACATCACATCTTGAAAGTGTACGAGTTGCCGTAGAAGACTTAGATGGTGAAGAAGGGGTTACAATACAGGAATAATCTGTATTGTAACCCCTTTTTTGCTTAAATTAAAATTATACTTTTTATTTGATATATTGCGGTGTATAGGTATAGTCTGTATGCCCTATACGTTTACCTTTATTATGGAAACATAAGGCTTGTATATCTGTAGCTAGTGTATCTATATGATGCATAGATTTTCCAAGATTATTGAGCTGAGTAGGTGCTTTAGCCCATTTTTGAATGAGTGGAATGTCATGTTTAGTCCTCAGCCATTGACGTCCTCTGTCGTTAAAGGCTAGTAATCTAGCGTATTGAGGACCGTCTTGCATAGCGATATTTATCAAGTCTTTCGTAATGCCTAATGTAAGATATGCACCCATGCGCTGTAAACGGGCGTAGGTGTAGCGCTTGGATTTTATTTGCTCAATGGCAGATTCCCATGAAGGCTGTTGTGCTGCTTTTAACCACAAGTGTTCAATACCTTCAGTAAAATCAACAAAACGCTCTAACTCATTGGCTGTCATGCGGCGACTCAACATATGTACCATATTGTAATATTTATTGTAGTCGACATAGTCATCATTTGTGATTCTATGCGTCATATCATCTAGAATTGGTGCTGGAATAGTACTTTGAAGCGTTGAACACATATCTAAGGAATTAGCAGTAGTGATGAGTTGACGCAATGCTGTACCTGAGGGCAACTCTTGATCGATAGTTTGATTATGGTGATCAGAGGTACGTTGAATGGGAATATACTCTAAAGTTGGATGATATTTTAATCCAGCTCGTATATATTCTAGCCCTAATAAGGCATTAGGTGTGCTAAGCATTTCAGAGCCTAAGGCTTTACGGAAGGCCGTTCCATAGGACATTCCTTCATTTAAATAACTACGTAACTCATTTTGGGTACTTTCACAATCCATACGTTTAGCCGTGTGGATGAGTTGATTTAAATCTGTTGTTTCAGAACCAAAAGAAAGGGTATCGATAGATAGTGACTTGATTAACCGAACCGCACCGGTCCCGAATAGTTGCGCACTGCCTAAGGAATAGAGCGTAGGGAGTTCGATAACAACATCTGCACCGCTAAGAATAGCCCAACGAGCACGATCAAACTTTGAGAATAGAGCCGGCTCACCACGTTGAACAAAGGAGCCACTCATAACACAAATGCGCAATACATCAGGGTATTTTGAAGCTAACGTATGTAGTTGGTGTGCATGTCCATTGTGAAATGGATTGTATTCGCAAATAATGCCGATGGTTTTCATAGTGTCTCCTTTCATTAGTGTTAGTGTAACAAAGCATAGAGGTACTGTAAATAAATTTTGAACTCAAGAGGGGATATAGTGAAGAAATAGACGTAAAAATGTACGTAAAACTAAAGTTTATTGTAGATTTTATTTGTTCTATAGGCTATAATTAACTGTAAATGCTGAATTGATGTGAGGTATATGATGAAACAAAATTGGAAACGTACATTACAAGGGGCTCTGCTCGGTGCTGTGCTGCTAGCAATGGCGGGATGTGGCTCTACAAATGTAATGGATACATATAGTTTTGGCCATCAAGTTATCCGTGCTGGTCAATCTGAAATTACCATTGCTTTGCCTTATGAAATGGGTAAAAGTACAAAAAATATGTCTGATGATGGGTATCCTATTGATATTTATGGTTCTGTTACAGAACATATGGTAATTGAAGTTGAAGCTTTGCGTGCTGGTGAAAACAAACCTTTACCAACGGTAGATGAGTATGTTAACCGCAGCAAATCTGAGTTTACTAAAATTGGCGGCACCATCAAGGAAGAGTCTGTAGCATTAGATGGCGCATCTGCTAAAAAGCTTGATGTGACCTATACGACTCAAGGACAAACATTTAGATTTTCTCAATACGTATTCTTAGATCATGGCGTATTGTGGAATATAGTCTACCAATATCCTGAAAAGGATCAGGTAGGTGCTGATATCAGCAAAGAAATTCAAAACAAGATTCAAGTTACACAACAGAAAGAGGGTTAATCGATGAACGTATTAGTAGTTAACTGCGGTAGTTCTTCCTTGAAGTATCAATTACTTGATATGACAACTGAAACAGAATTGGCAAAAGGTCTTTTTGAGAAGATTGGTGATCAAGATGCTATCTTCACTCATAAACGTCCTAACGCTGACAAATTAGAACGCGTTGAACCAATTTTGAACCATAAAGAAGCTCTTCGCATTTTGCTTGATATTTTAGTTGATGCTGAATATGGTGTAATTAAGTCCATGGACGAAATCGACGCTGTTGGTCACCGTGTAGTACATGGCGGTGAAAAATTCGCTGACTCCGTATTGATCACTCCAGCTGTTATGGAAGCATTAGAAGAATGCTGCGCATTGGCTCCATTACATAACCCACCAAACATTCAAGGTATCGAAGCTTGCCAAGCTATCATGCCAAACGTACCACAAGTAGCTGTATTCGATACTGCATTCCACCAAACAATGCCTAAAGAAGCTTATATGTATGCGCTTCCTTACGAATACTATGAAGACTATGGTATCCGTCGTTATGGTTTCCATGGTACATCCCATAAATACGTTGCACAACGTTGCGCTGAATTGATGGGTAAACACATGTCTGACCTTCGTATCATCACATGTCACTTGGGTAATGGTTCTTCCGTTTCCGCTATTAAAGGTGGTCGTTCCATCGATACAACAATGGGCTTCACTCCATTGTCCGGTTTGATCATGGGTACTCGTACTGGTGATATTGACCCAGCTATCGTTCCATTCTTGATGAATAAAACTGGCATGAACTACGAAGAAGTAGACACTGTAATGAACAAAAAATCCGGTGTACTTGGTATTTCCGGCGTGTCCAATGACTTCCGTGTTATCGAAGAAGCAGCAGCTAATGGTAACAAACGTGCTCAATTAGCATTGAACATGTTCCATTACAAAGTTCGCCGCGTAATTGGTGCATTCGCAGCAGTTATGGGTGGTGTTGATGCTATCGTATTCACAGCTGGTATCGGTGAAAACGGTATCGGTAACCGTGATGCAATCTGCAACGGTTTAGAATACTTGGGTACTCGTATTGACTCTGAACGTAATAATATCCGCGGTAAAGAACAAGAAATCAGTGCTGAAGGCTCCAAAGTTAAAATCTTCGTAATCCCTACAAACGAAGAAATCATGATTGCTCGCGATACTCAACGTATTACAGCATCCTTGAAAAAATAATATAGTTCGTATCTGAACTAGGTGACTAATAGAGTCATAAAACCCCGTCTATATCTTAGGTATAGACGGGGTTTTTGTAGTTTTTATACCTAGAATACCTTATAATAGAATGTATAGTTATAAAGTAGTAGTTCTTTTAAAGGGGTAACACATGACAGTATTATATGAAGAAAAATCTCAACGTGCTAAAAGTGCAGAGTGGTTAGTATTATGTTTTGTCATTCTATTATTATGCGGTGTAGCATACACTACATATCGTAGCATTAATTTACATACTGTGCTAATAGCTGAATACTTTATTGAAATTATGGCCATAATCGTAATTGTGAAACAGGCGGTTAGCCGATATACCTATATTTTGACAGATACAAAGTTGGTCATTGAAGAATCTTCTATCTTTAGAAAACGCCATTTTGAAGTAGATTACGATATGATTGATGGGGTGTTTAAGTTTGAACGTGAATTATTGACGAATATTAAATATCGATATAAATACAGAAAATGTTCTACTTCTGATCCACGTCCTATATGGTCTCTAGTGTATGCGATTGTAAAGGGTGATAAGGTCCAAAATGGTCGCCTTTTACTGAAAGCAGATGATAAATTCTTTGAAATCTTAGAAGAACATGTACCAGGGCGTATCCGTGTGCCGCAAGCAGACATTGTATTCTATGCTGCAGTGCGTGCTGATGCGGTAAAACACGGAGAAGATGTACAAGAGTACTATAAAAAGTTAACTACTCCTGAAAAGGATGGCCCAGATATTACTGTTTAGTTTACAAATATTCTGATTTATATTTTGTGATCTATATTTTCTGAGCTATGTTAGTTAGTCTTATTAATAAAATAGTTAAATTAACTAAAATTCTTATACCGTAAAGGAGTGCAAATGGCTGGATTATATTTGGCGAGCCAATCACCGCGAAGAACAGAATTATTAACACAAGTTGGCATTGATCATATTGTCGTGTCGAGCGCTTATGAAGAGGCTAATACTGGATATAATAATCCCATTGAAATGGTAAAAGCACAGGCTTTAGGTAAAGCTCGCGCTGCTGTAGATGTCCCTGAAGGTAGTATTGTTCTAGGCGCTGATACGATTGTCGTGCTAGATAATCAAGTGTTAGGCAAACCTCATGATGCGGCTGAGGCCCGTCACATGCTAGAACGTTTATCAGGCCAAGTTCATTCTGTTGTTACGGGAGTAGCTTTACTCATTAAAAATCAGGAAATAGTTTTTCATAATGAAACAAAGGTATATTTTAAAAAGTTAGCTCCTTTTGAAATTGAATCCTATATCGGTAGTGGTGAGCCTATGGATAAGGCTGGCGCCTATGGTATACAAGGTAAAGGCGCTTTATGGGTAGAGAAGATTGAAGGATCTTATACCAATGTGGTTGGCTTGCCTGTAGAGCATGTGTATGATGAACTATGTAAGGCATTAGGTGCTAAATAATACTATCGCTTTATAGTGATAGTGTTATAATTGGCTGTGCTGTGCTGTGCTGTGCTGTGCTGTGCTGTGCTGTGCTGTGCTGTGCTGTGCGCTATTGATATAGTAAGAGAGTAGATGTGTGTAGTTAGATTTACAAATGGTGTTATCTATTTGAATGGAGAGATTCTATGGAAGTACCAACAGTAAGTGTAAAAGACATGTTACCATTTCAGCGTCCCCGTGAAAAATTTCTTGCTTTAGGACCATCCCATATGGCGATGGAGGAATTGCTAGCTATTTTATTGCGTACTGGGGTGAAAGGTCAGTCTGCCATATCGCTAGCGAGTGATATCGTACAGTCCTATGATGATGGGGCGTACGGTCTTAATAGAATGACCGTTGAAGAGCTTATAAAAATTAAGGGAATTGGCACAGATAAAGCGGTAACTTTGTGTGCGGCTCTTGAGATGGGGCGACGATTAGGGGAACTAAAAATTAAGGCAACATACGAAGATTTTTCTCAACCTTTTGTCATTGCTCAATATGTAATGGAGCGCCTGCGACACGAAGAGGTGGAGCATGTATGGGCAGCTATGTTGACGTCTCGAAATAAGTTGATTCAGTTAGAACATATTTCGAATGGAGGTTTAGTATCTAGCCTCGTAGAGCAGCGAGCTGTTTTTAAGAAGGCCATAGCTTGTAATGCGGCAGCCATTATCTTAATACATAATCATCCATCTGGCGATAGCCGGCCTAGTGATGAAGATATACGACTAACCAAGTTATTTGTCAGTGCAGGTCAGTTCATGGGGATACCTGTGTTAGATCATATCGTCATTGGTGATAATGAATTCACTAGCCTTAGTGAAATCGGTAAACTCAGTTAAGTTATCCTTATATGATAAGTTTTAAAATGTATAATAATGGCTTTATAGTTTGTTGTATCAGTAAATAAGCACTCATAATGATGCGTTCTTTATTATGTCTAGTAAATAGAGAATGCATCATGATATGGGTGCTTTTTCTATTTTGTTCGACCTATAGGTAGCTTTGTAATGTATTACTTATGAGTGTGTAAATTATGTATGACTTAAGGGTACTTGAATTATGCATTTTCTGTGCTTTTAACAATGGTAAAAGCCTTGATATTAATAGAAAAAGTCGCATTATATGTGGTAAAATGGAATGATGATGTAATGAAGGAGATTTTACTATGAGTTCCATTTTACCTACTCTAGGAAAAGATGTAAGTATAGATATTGGGTCCATACAGACGCGCCTCATGGGGGGGACGCGAGGAACCGTTATAAGTGAGCCATCTATTATAGCCACTGATACGAAACAAGAAAAAGTAGTAGCCGTTGGGGATGAAGCGGCTCGCCTTGTATTGCGTATGCCAGATATGTGGCGACCTTTGACACCGTTGAAAGATGGCTTTATTGTGGATTATCGTGTTATGCATACGATGCTTAACTATTTTCTGAATAAGGTATCTAATGCATTGCGTCGTGCTCGAGTTCTTGTTGGTGTTCCATGCGGGATGACTGATGTTGAGCAAAGAGCGATGATGGATGCTGTTATTCAGGCGGGAGCCCGCGAAGTATTTCTTATTGAACGTCCTGTGGCTGCAGCTATTGGTTGCGGTGCACCTATCTTTGAAGCTCGTGGATCCATGGTCATTGATATTGGTGGTGGTACCGTAGATATGGGTATTGTTTCATTGGGCGGTATTGTAGATAGCAAAACTATACGCTTTGGTGGTTCAGATATTAACAATGCGTTGCTACGCTATGTACGCGAGTGTTTTGGTGTTATCGTTTCTGATGAAATTATAGAGGATATTAAACATACCGTAGGTACTGCTATGGCTCCACTAGAAGATGCGGAATATGCCTTTCAAGGCCGTGATATGATGAATGGTTTAGGTAGACGTTGTGTCATTCATCAGTCTGAAGTATACCAAGTAGTTAATGACTGTATCGGAGGACTTTTGGATGAATTAAAACAAATGATTCGTTCCGCTGAACCTGAAATTGTAGCCGATATTATGCAATATGGAATCTACCTCACTGGTGGTACAGCGCAATTATCTGGCCTGGCAGAGCGTATTGGAGGCGAGTTAGGTGTGCCTGTACACGTTCCGGACGCACCGGAGACGAAAGTTGTTGTGGGCCTTAATGGGGCTTCATCGGACTTAGTGAGTTTATCGAGATTTATTGTAAATTCTAAAAATAGAAAGGGCCAAGACTAATATGATACAGTCAGATAAAAAGTTAATTATCGTCGTTGTCATTAGCTGTATCCTATTGGCTTTGCTCGGATTTGCATGGAAACAACGAACTAGTATTCCTTTTGTTACTGTTACTCTTGAAGGCATTACAACACCATTTGCTTATGGCTCTGCTCGTTTACTTGATGGTGTGCAAACAGGTTTCACAGTGCTTAATAATGCTATTTCTGCAACTATTGAAAGTGATGAGGAAGCATCTCGTAAAGCTGCCTTAGAACAAAAGGTAGTTAACTATGATGAGGTAGTGGCAGAAAATATTCGACTTCGCCAGCTTCTTAACTATAAGAGTAGTCATCCAGAATTTTCCATGACATTGGCTGGTATTATTACAAAGGATTACGGTACATGGACAAATACTTTTACTATCGATAAGGGGAGTGAAGATGGGATGGCCGTTAATATGGCTGTCGTTGTACCAAGTGGGGTAGTTGGTTTTATTACCGATGTGTATCCTCATTCCTCTCGTGTGCAAACCATTCTTGACCCGCGTAGTGCAATCGGTGTTATCGTACAGCGTCCTGAATCCCGTTTATCTGGTGTTGTAAAGGGGGATGGAGATTCACCTCGTACACCATCAATGGTAAATATTGCCCGTGATGGCGATGTATTAGTAGGGGATAAATTAATAACCTCTGGGTACGGTGGTATCTATCCAAAAGGATTACCTGTTGGCAATGTACAGTCTATCGAAAATGATACAGAAGGCTTTGTTAAGAATGCCGTTATCACACCTAGTGTAGACTTTTACCGTTTGGAAGAGGTGTTTGTTCTTACATCATCTTCTGTTAGTGCACCACAAAAACCAGGGCTTGAGCCTAAGCTTGTACCTCAAACACAACGAGATCAAGTAGAAGGGGCAAAGGGGGCCGTTAAACCATGACGCGTCTAGCTTTAGTCCTCTGTGGATTCTTAATTTATTTTATACAGGCTCAATTATTGCCTGCTATTTTTCATACGAATTGGTTACCCAATTTAATCTTGACCATCATTGTTATGGTTACTCTTTTTAAAGGGCGTCGTATGGGAATAATGGCCGCTGTTATAGGTGGTATCGTCCATGATGTATTGATATCTAATTTCTTTGGGCTCCATTTATTCCCTTACGTTCTTGTGGTTTATCTATTATCCGCTGTAAAACATAGACTCTATGAAGAACGTTGGTATTGGTCTAGTGCTATTGTAGCGATATGTACCTTGCTAGATGGTTTTATCCGTAGCCTTATGATCTTGGCTAGTGGTGGGGATTTGCATATTGGCTTATATATGTGGCATATGGTTATACCTGTACTGTTTTGGAACGGCGTATTGGCCGCCATCGTACATGGCTTGTTGTGGCGTAAGGATGAACAACAAGATTATATTTGGTAATAATTTGGTAAGGGGGTGAAAGAGTGCTTGAAGGCCTCTATAAACGAAGAAAAACGAGTCGCTTTGATGTACTCTTTTACATTGTAGCGGGCATATTTATAGTGTTAGCATTGCGTTTGTTTATGCTACAAATCTTGGCTGGTGGCTATTATCAAGCCAAGGCGGAAGGCAACCGATTGCGCATGGTACCGATGACTGCAGCACGAGGTGTTATGTATGATCGTAATGGTCAAATTCTGGTAGGCTCTCGACCTGCCTATACTATATCTATCATGCCTACTGGAAAGGCTTTGGATGATGGTGAAGTTGCTAAATTAGCAGCTTTATTAAAAATGAAACCTGAAGATATTACAAAGAAGGTTAATGATCATAAGTATGGCTATGAGCCAATACGTATTGCTAATGATATTTCAATGGACGTAGTAACAACCATTGAAGAGCATCGACATGAATTACCAGGGGTAACCATTGATGTTGAGCCACTTCGATACTATCCATATGAAACGATGGCTTCTCAATTATTTGGTTATGTTGGTGAAGTGAGTGAAGAGGAATTAGAAGAGCTAAAACAGCAAGACCCTAATACACTGGTAAGTGGTGGTACTATTCTAGGTCGTTCTGGCCTTGAGAAATTATATGACTCTATCTTGCGTGGCACTGATGGTGGTAAGCAAGTTGAAGTCGATGCTACAGGTCGTCCTGTAGCTGAGGTAGATAGAAAGCATACAGTACCAGGATCTAATATTCATTTAACCATTGATGTAAACCTTCAAAAGGCTGCTGAAGAGGCTGTTAAGAACCAGCTTAATCAGTTGCGTGCTCAAGGTATTCCGGCACAAGGGGCAGCAGTGGTGGCTATGGATCCTAATACAGGGGCTATTTTAGCTATGGTCAGCGCTCCTGAATTCAATCCAAACTGGTTTGCGAAAGGCATTACAACGGCTCAATGGAATCAGTTAAACAATGATAAAAATCATCCATTTGATAATAAGGTTATTTCTGGTGAATATCCTCCAGGTTCACCGTTTAAGATTATTACTGGTACGGCCGCATTAGACCTTAAAAAGGTTACTCCTGAAGAGATGATCTTTGATAGTGGTAAGCACTGGTTGATCGATAAACGAAATGCGGAAGGTGAAGCATTAGGTTGGCTTAATTTTAATAAAGCACTTGCTAAGTCTGACAATGTTTACTTCTATGAAATGGGTAATCGTGTAGGCATAGAAAATCTCGATAAATATGCTGCGTATTTTGGCATAGGTGAAAAGACTGGTATTAATTTACCGGGTGAGGCCGCTGGCATTATGGCAAGCCCTGAGTATAAACGAAAAGTATATGATGAAGATTGGTACTTAGGGGAAACCTTTGATGCCGCAATTGGTCAATCTTTCACATTGGTTACGCCATTACAAATGGCGGTTATGCTCAGTGAAGTGGCTAATGGAGGCATTAAATATAGACCGTATGTGGTAAGCCGCATCGATAATAAAGATGGCACGCCAAAAGAAATTTTTGGACCTGATAAATTAGGAATTCTACCAGTTCCTAAGAATATTATGGATCTCATTCGAGAAGGCTTGCGTGATGTAACGAATGAGGGCGGTACAGCAGGGGATTTATTTAAAGGATTCCCTATAAATGTAGCGGGTAAAACTGGTACTGCGGAAAACGCACATGGCCGAGATCATGGCTGGTTCGTAGCCTATGCACCATATGATAAACCGCAAATTGTTGTGGTTGCACTCGTTGAACAAGGTAGCTTTGGTGCCGGTTCTGCAGGCCCAATCGTACGAGATGTGTTAGCGGCATATTTCAATGTACCGTTGAATAAAAAAACGAATGATACAAATACTAAAAGTAATAAAGATGCTGCCACTGTAGGCAATACGACGAATGGTCAAAAACCGGAGAAGGCAGTAACTAGTGGGCAACCAAGAAAGGATTAGTATGGGCGAAATCATTGGTGTTGTATCCGGCAAGGGTGGCGTAGGTAAAACGACTGTCACTGCATGCTTGGGTGCAGCCTTAAGTCATGCAGGGCACCGCGTATTGCTCTGTGATGGGGACTTTGGATTGCGCGATTTGGATCTTGTGTTAGGTGTAGCAGATGAAATCATCTATGATGCACTTGATGCGAGTGAAGATAAAGAATATACAGATGATGCTATTGTATCAATTGCAGAAAATCTAGATTTCTTACCGGCTAGTCAAAGTGCGCGTTGGGAAGATATAGGTCGTAAGAAGTATAAGAAATTAGTTCGTCGACTTTGTGATGTATATGACTATATTTTGATTGATGCTCCAGCCGGTATTGGTAAGGGCATAGAGTCTATTTTAGACTTAGTAAATCGCTGTATTGTTGTAACGCATCCGTTGTGGGTATCCTTACGTAATGGAGCGCGCATGATTCAAGTGTGTGAGGAACATAATATTCGCGATTTTGCTATTGCTTTTAATGCAGTACCTACAGATGGTGAAGACATAGACTTATACGATATGCTAGAAGTTCTTCGCGCCGAATATGTAGGGGCTATGATTCCTTATGATGAAGATGTGTTAACCTATACACAAGATGGACAGCTGTTAGATTTAGCTTCTCATGAATTCCGCAATGTATTAGCACCTCTTGTGGACTATGTTGTAACTGGGGATTGCTGGGAAGATTATGATGTACAAAAGCAATTTGATGCCTATGTAGCGAAGAAAAAGGCTGCTACAGAAAAACAAGGTACACCTACTCTTGCTGCAGCTGGTGAGTCTATCTTTGAAGACTCGAATAATGTTCTCTATATTAATCGCGGCGGTTGGACTACTCAGCGTTTATTAGTGCAAGGTAAGCAAAGCTTATGGCGCCGTCGTAAATTGAAATAGGTGATATGATGTGGCGGAAACTATGGAACGATAGCGACTGGGCTATTATCATATGTACTTTCTTACTTGTTTGTATTGGTTTAGCAGCCATTGGCAGTGCAACGCATGTTAATCAAGAGCCTATTGGATTTGGTAGTTTAGTAGTAAAACAACTCATATTTTTCTTAGCTAATGTAGCCGTTGTGATAGGTATGCAGTTTCTTAACTACCATCGCCTAAAGGATTGGGGTAATATCATTTACGCCATTACCCTTTTGATGTTGATTGCCGTTATGGCCGTTGGTACCTCTGCATTGGGGGCCCAACGCTGGATTCAATTGGGACCTATTACGATTCAACCATCAGAGTTTTCTAAATTGCTCATGATTATTTGCATGGCTAAAATGCTAGAGCCTCGTATTGGCAAGTTAGATACATTTAAATCATTAATATTGCCTGTATTATATGTTGGGGTACCTATTGCACTCGTATTCTTACAGCCTGACCTAGGTACATCTCTTGTGTATATTGCTATTTTTGTAGGCATGTTATTTATTTCTGGTATTAGAACAAGACTTATAAAAATTATTGCCGGTACTGGTTTATTATTGATGCCTTTAGGTTGGTTTGTACTGAAAGAATACCAAAAACAACGTATTCTTGTATTTTTAAATCCAGATATTGATCCGTTTGGATCAGGCTATCATATCATTCAGTCTAAGATTGCCATTGGTTCAGGTTTGATTTTTGGTAAAGGTATCTTTAATGGTACGCAAAGTCAGTTGAACTTCTTACCAGAAAACCATACGGACTTTATTTTCTCCGTTATTGGTGAAGAATTTGGTTTTGTAGGCTGTATTATCGTGTTGTTTTTGCTCTTTATGCTGATTTATCGCAGCATTAAAGTAGCCTATATGTGTAATGATAATTTTGGTATGTTATTAGCTACGGGGATTGCTACCATGTTTACCTTTGAGGTACTCGTTAATGTAGGCATGACTATTGGTATTATGCCTGTTACAGGGATTCCATTACCATTCCTTAGCTATGGTGTTAGTGCGTTGACTACCAATATGTTGAGTATCGGTATTTTGTTAAATATTGCTATGCAACGGACGAAATATATTTTTTAAAAACCTATTTTTAGGATTGATTGTGAAAGAAGTCTTTCAGAAAAGACGGAGGATGTATGATTCAATTAGATACGTCATGGTTACAACATGTCCAAAAGCCTGCTCGTTATACGGGCGGTGAATATAACAGTATCGTAAAAGATCACAGTACTGTTGATGTAACAATGGCTTTAGCTTTTCCAGATGTATACGAAGTGGCTATGAGCCATTTGGGCATCAAAATTTTATATGGTCTTGTAAACCGTCGTGAAGATGCAGCAGCGGAACGTGTATTTGCTCCGTGGCACGATATGGAAGAGGAAATGCGTAAGCGTAACATCCCTTTATTCTCTTTGGAAACTCGTACGCCTATCAAAGATTTTGATGTGTTAGCCTTTACACTCCAATATGAGATGAGCTTTACTAATATTTTAAACATGCTCGATTTGGCTGGTATTCCAATGTACGCTAAAGACCGGGATATGGAGTTTCCATTACTCGTTTGTGGTGGTCCATGTGCATTTAATGTAGAGCCTATTGCAGATTTCTTTGATATTGTCTCCCTTGGTGAGTCCGAAGAATGGGGAGATGAATTCATCAATCTCTACAAGGCTGAAAAGGCAAAAGGATTCCCAGGCGGCAAGGAAGCATTCTTGCGTAAAGTGGCTCAAATCCCTGGTACGTATTGTCCAGCATTATACGATGTGGAATATACCGAGCAAGGCGATTTTAAATCTATTACACCGCGCTTTGAAGACGTACCTGCAGCTGTTGAAAAACGCATTGTTGAAGATGTAGAAAATGTTTTCTACCCAACAAAACCTGTTGTACCATTCTTAGATATAGTTCATGACCGTGCGGTACTCGAATTATTCCGTGGTTGTACACGTGGTTGTCGTTTCTGCCAAGCCGGTATGCTATATCGTCCTGTACGTGAAAAGACGCCAGAGCGTTTGCTTCAAATTGCTAAGGATACGATTGCTAACACTGGTTATAATGAAATCTCTTTGATGAGCTTAAGCTCTGCGGACTATTCTAAATTGCCAGAGCTAGTAGATATGCTTATGGAAGAGTTCAAAGACAAACAAGTGAGCGTAAGCTTACCATCCTTGCGTATTGATAGTTTCTCCATCGATATCGCTAAAAAGGTGCAACAAGTTCGTAAGAGTGGTCTTACCTTTGCACCTGAAGCAGGTACACAACGTATGCGCGATGTTATCAATAAAGGTGTTAGTGAAGAGGACTTGTTGGCGGCATGTACAAATGCCTTTAAATCCGGTTGGAATACAGTTAAATTGTACTTTATGATGGGCCTTCCAACTGAAACAGATGAAGATTTGGCAGGCATTGCTGATTTGGCGTACAAGGTGCTTGATTTACATCGTGATATTACAGGTAAACGAAATGGCTCTGTCACAGTGAGTGTATCCTTCTTTGTACCCAAAACACATTCTCCATACCAATGGTATGGTCAACAAGATGTAGAGGAAATCCATCGCAAACAACGGTATTTAAAATCTCTCATCAATAACCGCAATATTTCCTACCATTACCATGATGGCTATACTGGCTATATGGAGGCTGCTTTTGCTCGTGGGGACCGTAGATTATCTAAAGTTCTTGTGAAAGCATGGGAAGCGGGTTGTAAATTTGATGGTTGGACTGAGTACTTTAACTATGAAACTTGGTTGCAAGCATTCGCTGATTGTGGCTTGGATCCAGCATATTTTGCAAGACGTACTCGTGACTTCGATGAGCCATTACCTTGGGACCATTTAGATTGCACAGTAAGTAAAGCTTTCTTAAAACGGGAGTGGGAACAAGCGGTAGAGGCAAACCTAACAAGTGATTGCCGTCGCGGCCCATGTAAGGGCTGTAATGTATGTCCAGAGCTTAATACTGCAATTATTGACTATAAGGAGGGTGGCAGAGTTGAAAAAGTTACGTTTGGCCTTAAATAAGGGTGAAAAATTGCGATTCCTGTCGCACCTTGACTATGCACAAGCAGTAGAGCGTATGATTCGCCGCGCAGAAATTAAAATGGCGTACTCTGAAGGCTTTAATCCACATATGAAAATTAGCTTTTCCTCTGCACTAGCTCTTGGTGTAACAGCTGCAGCTGAATATATCGATATGGATGTTATTGAAGATGATAGTTTAGAGTCTATTATAGAACGCCTTAATCGTGTAGCACCTCCAGGCCTTGAAGTACTAGGTGGTAAAGAAATGCCTGATAAGGTTAAAAAGATGATGGCTATTTGTAACTTTGCCATCTATGAAGTTACAGGCCCTGTAACGGATGAAAATGCCGATTGGGATGCGTTACTAAAGCCTTTTAATGAGGCTCCGGAAATTTCTTACGAAAAGGTAACACCAAAGAAAACTCGTATTATCGATGTAAAAGAATTTGTAAAGGAGCCCATCGTTGCATCTGTGAAAGATGGTATGGTTACTCTTACAATGGGCATCGGTATTTATCCGCAAGGTACTATTAAACCTAGTGAAGTGTGGAACCTTGGTAAAGACCAATATAATTGGCCTATTACAAGTGGCTATGAAATTCATCGTAAAGCGATTATGGTGGAAAACGAAGAAGGTCGTTACACTCCACTGGAAATTAACTACTAATACTCGTTATATACATCTTAACTATTAATAGTCTTTACATAAATCGTAAGAGCTTATACACGTTTAGTGATTTAAGAGACCTATATATTTTATATTGAATGAAGGGAGGGATAGGATGCATAAAATTTTGGTCAATGTTATGCGAGAAGAAATTCGCATGGCTGTTATTGACGAAGATGGGCAGTTAGTAGACTTTGTCTTAGAGCGTACTGATGAGTCTCATATGGCAAATCATATGTACAAAGGTACTGTTAAGAACGTATTAAACGGTATGCAAGCGGCCTTTGTTGATATAGGGGGTTCTCAAAATGCATATTTGAACCTTCAACAAGGGAAAGAACAGAAAATCTTGCCACGCCTATCTGTGGGACAGCAAATTCTTGTACAAGTGGTAAAAGAGGAAATGCTTGGTAAAGGAGCTCGCGTTACAGCTGATGTGAGTTTGGCAGGACGTTTTATGGTGCTTTTACCATATTCTGAAGGCATGCATATTTCTAAGAAAATTACTGATGAAGCAGTACGTGCTAAATTACAAGAATTAGCAGCGCCTTATGTACAGGAAGGCTGTGGATTTATTATTCGTACCGCAGCCGCTAAGGCTAGTGCTGATGAAATCGGTCGTGATATGGAATATCTATGGCGTACATGGCAACATGTGTTAAAACGATTTAAGGTGGCTAAGAGTGGTACTGATCTCTATAGTGATGCGGATTTTTGGTTCCGCCTTGTGCGAGACTATGCGCATCGCAATGTAGGAGAGATTATTGTAGATTCTGATATGGGCGAGTCTCGGTTGCTGGATCTCTTAGGTCATGGGCCTACATCACAGCAAATTAAAGTGACACGTCACCGTGGTAGTACACCTATCTTTAAAGCCAATCATATTGAACCACAATTAGAAGATCTTATCTCTCGTGATATCAATCTACCTTCCGGTGGCTCTATCCGTATCGATCATACGGAGGCTCTCACCGTATTTGATGTAAACTCGGCTCATTACACAGGTAAGTCTAATAAGTTAGAAGATCTAGCTTTTACAGTCAATAAAGAGGCGGCAAAGGAAATTTGTCGACAATTGCGATTGCGCGATATTGGTGGTATTATCGTCGTCGATTTTATCGATATGAAGGATAAGTCCCATCAACAAGAGTTGTTAAAATTGTTGAGCGCACAGGCCAAGTTAGATAAGATGAAAACTGTAGTATGTGGTATTAGTTCGCTTGGTCTTGTGGAGATGACAAGAAAGCGTGCCCGTCAAGGTTTGCAAACTTTGATGTTTGATACATGTCCTCAATGTGGGGGCACTGGATACATGTTGTCAGGCAGAACTGTATACATGCAAATTATCCGTCGTATACGTGAGCTGTTTAAATCAGGTCGCATTAAATCGAATCTAGAAATCGAAGTACATCCAGAGGTAGCCCAATACTTAACTAAGGCTGTCCTTGAGGAGTTAGGTGATTCTATAGGGCGTAAGATTTCGATTGTAGTGAATTCACAAATTAGCCGAGAAGGATATTCTTTGATGGCAGTAGCAGAATAAGTAAGTAGTTTTTATAGGTGAGTTTCGTGTCTGTATTTGAAATTATATTAATTAGTATTGGTCTAGCCATGGATGCCTTTGGTGTATCGATTGGTAAAGGTTTATCAATGCCGGTAGGTGAAAATGGCCGAAAGGTTACATTGGCATTCTTATTTGGGTTATTCCAGTTTCTCATGCCTGTTATGGGATGGCTTATTGGGCGTCAGTTTATAGATATTATATCTGAATGGGATCATTGGATTATCTTCGGTCTTCTCGGCTATTTAGGTATTGCTATGATACGAGAAGGGCTTAGCGATGAAACTGATGAAGACGATGATAAGCAGTTTTTAGGCGCTTGGGAAATGATGATGCTCTCCGTAGCCACCAGCCTTGATGCTATGGCTGTAGGTCTTACTTTTGCTTTTATGCCCATCAATGTGTGGGAAGCCTCTACTATGATAGGGGTAATTACCTTTGGTATTTCTCTTATTGGTGTGTACCTAGGCAAATTTATGGGCCAGTTCGTAGGAAAATATGCAGACATACTAGGTGGGGGTGTATTGATTCTCATCGGTACAAAAATACTTTTACAACACCTCGGTATTATTGGAGAATTTTAGAGGTTTGTATATATATGAAAGTATCATAAACTGAGCTATGTATGTTGAATTTTGTTTGACATAGATAGGTAAATACGATATACTATATCAGTATTAGTTCGGTTTACTGAACTTTGCAATCCGCGTGAAGCAGGTTTAAACGCCCGACCGAAGTTCGGGTCGGGATACCGAATTCAGCGAGTTCGATAACAAGGAGGTGTTCTCATGTACGCAATTATTAAAACTGGTGGTAAACAATATCGCGTTGCTGAAGGCGATGTAATTACTATCGAAAAATTGGAAGCAGCTGCTAACGAGTCCGTTACATTCGAAGAAGTTTTGACTGTAGTGAATGACGGCGACGTTAAAGTTGGCGCTCCTCTTGTAAACGGTGCAAAAGTTACAGGTACAGTTCTTGAGCATGGTAAAGGTAAAAAAATCTTAGTATTCAAATACAAAGCTAAATCCAACTACCGTCGTCGTCAAGGCCATCGTCAACCGTTCACAAAAGTTCGTATTGAATCTATCCAAGCTTAATTATGGTTTCCATTGAAATCCAGCGGAATAGTGAGAATCAAGTCATTGGTTGTCACCTATCCGGTCATGCAGGATATGATGAGCATGGCTTCGATATCGTATGTGCTGCAGTGTCTGCCTTAACGGCAACGGCAATGTTAGGACTTACCCAGATTGCTCAGCAAGAAGGGGAATATACGAATAGCGAAGGTCGATGTGATATGGTTCTCTCTGGTACGATTAACCAGAGTGGACAGGATATTCTGGGGACTATGATCCTTGGTTTAAAGGAAATTAGCCGTCAATATCCAGAGTTTGTCCAAATACACGAAATATAGGAGGTGAACTTAATGTTTACTTTTGATTTGCAATTGTTCGCACATAAAAAAGGTGTGTCCAGTACTCGTAATGGTCGTGACAGTGAATCTAAACGTCTTGGTGTTAAATGCCATGATGGTTCCATCGTAAAGAGCGGTAACATCATCGTTCGTCAACGTGGTACTCACTTCCACCCTGGTACTAACGTAGGTATCGGTAAAGATGACACTTTATTCGCACTTGTGCCTGGTAAAGTAGCATTTGAACGTGCTGGTCGTTATAACCGTAAAGTTAGCGTATACCCTGTAGAAGCTTAATTTTACAAAGACTATTAATCCCTAGTGGTTTTCCACTAGGGATTTTTTTGTTTTCTGTAGTGTGTGTTTGATAGATATATTATAATTAAGCTTAGCATTATCATATTGGTAATGATAAAATAATTAGAATCATTATGCTTAAGAATACTAAATAACTAGCAACAGTGAGTCGATATTTTGCTATTAATATACATATGACGAGATAGGGGGCTTTATGGCGCTGCTAGAATTATCTAACATATCTTATATTGTAAAAGACAAATCTATTATTAGTGATGTATCTTTATCGGTAAATCAAGGCGATTATATTACTATTGTAGGTCCTTCTGGAAGTGGTAAAAGTACACTTTTAAAATTATGTAGTGATCTGATTAGTCCTACATCGGGAACTATTACTTATAATGATCGTCCCTTAACGGCTATAGATCCTGAATCTTATCGTAGAGAGGTGGGCTACTGCTTTCAAAGACCTTATTTGTTTGGGAAAACAGTACGTCGTAATATTCTATTTCCTTATGATATTCGCGGTTTAAAACCGGATATGAGTCGTATAGAATATCTCTTTGATCTACTACATATGCCACTAAATTATATGGAGCGCGGTAATGATGAGTTGTCTGGTGGTGAAATGCAACGAATATGCCTTATTCGGAGCCTTATTTTTGAGCCTAAAGTGTTGCTTTTAGACGAGGTTACGTCTGCCTTAGATGCGACGAATACATCGATTGTAGAAAATGTTATTGATGAGCTTCATAAAAAGGGGATCACCATTATCTCCATTACTCATAATGAAGAGCAAAGCTTGCGTACTGCAAATCGCCGCATCACTATCGTAGACGGTCAATTAGCTAAAGAGGAGGTACTGATATGAGTCAGTTTCAAACTATATCTACTATATCGTTGTGCCTTGCATCAGTGCTAGTTATTATTAGTATGATTATGTCTTATCGACAAGAATTGAAGCTAGAAAAGGATATTTTCATCAGTGCTATACGTGCTACAGTTCAACTATTAGTCATCGGGTTTATTTTATCCTATATTTTTAGTACGGAAAGTCCAATATTTATTATTGGCTTACTTGGATTTATGGCTTTTAATGCCGCTTATAACTCAGCTAAACGAGGGCAAGGGATTCCGCATGCGTTATGGATTTCTTGGTTTGCTATCACCATTGGTGCATGGATAACCTTATCTATTTTATTGGTAACTGGCGTGCTTAGTTTTACTGCGTACCAATTGATTCCTGTTGGTGGTATGGTCATTAGTGGTGCTATGGTAGCCATTGGGCTTTGTTATCGTCAAATGCTATCAAATTTTGAATTGCGTAAACAAGAGGTGGAAATTAAATTAGCCTTGGGTAGTACACCTAAACAAGCTTCGAAAGCGATAGTTCGTGATGTTATAAAGACGGGTCTACAACCTACTGTAGATAGTGCCAAGACATTAGGTATCGTAGCGCTGCCGGGGATGATGACAGGCCTTATCCTAGCAGGCATGCCTCCATTAGAAGCTGTAAAATATCAAATGATCGTTACATTTATGTCGTTATCCACTATATCCATTGCTTGTTTTATTACGTGCCAGTTGTCTTATAGGACATTTTTTAATACTAGAAATCAATTATATAAGTAATTTCTATTAAAATCTTAATAGTAAATAAGGAATTAATTTAATTACATACATTTTAGTCATATTCGATATAGATAATCGATATAAATTAGAAATTCCCATACTATAAAGGTTGCTTCCTCTTATGAGGGAGTAACCTTTTATTATTGTGTGTCAAATTCCTATGTTTTTTAGTAGGAATAGTGGTATACTATGTACAGTATCAGTGAAATACCAGAAGACTGGTTGTCATATACTTTCATAAACCTAAAGAGGGGTGGCATTGCCACTAGAAAGATTTGAGGTAAGTACTATGTATGATGTAAAATCTCCAAAGGCGGAGGAATTTATTTCCCATCAGGAAATCCTTGATACTCTTGCTTACGCAGAGGAAAACAAGGAAAATCGGGAGTTGTTAGATGCTATTTTAGCAAAGGCTGCTACATTTAAGGGGTTAAACCATAGAGAGGCAGCTGTTCTATTAGAATGTCCGTTGCCTGAATATAAGGAAAAGCTTTATGCTTTAGCAAAAGAAATCAAGAAAGCCATTTATGGTGATCGTATCGTTTTGTTTGCACCATTATATTTGTCTAACTATTGTATTAATGGTTGTGTATATTGTCCTTACCATTCTAAAAACCGCGATATTAAACGTAAAAAGTTGACTCAAGACCAAATTAGAGAAGAGGTTATCGCGTTAGAAGCAATGGGTCATAAGCGTATTGTAATTGAGTCTGGTGAAGATCCACTCAATAATCCGCTTGAGTATATTTTGGAATCCATTAAAACTATTTACGGTATTAAAAATAAAAATGGCGAAATTCGCCGTGTAAACGTAAATATTGCAGCTTGCTCTGTTGAGGATTACAAGAAATTACATGAAGCTGGCATTGGTACCTATACATTATTCCAAGAAACGTACAATAAAGAAAATTACGAAGCACTACATCCAACAGGCCCTAAGAGCGACTACGCCTACCATACAGAGGCGATGGACCGCGCTATGCAAGGTGGTATTGATGATGTAGGCATCGGTGTTTTATATGGTTTAGAACACTATAAATACGATTTTGTAGGCTTATTAATGCATGCTGAACACTTAGAGGCTGTATTTGGTGTAGGTCCACATACAATTTCTGTACCTCGTATTTGTCCAGCTGATGATATCGATGTAGATGATTTCAGTAATGCTGTACCTGACGATATCTTTGAGAAAATCGTTGCTCTTATTCGCGTATCCACACCGTATACAGGTATGATTATGTCCACCCGTGAAAGCCAATCTATGCGTGAACGTGGTTTGGCATTAGGTATCTCCCAAATTAGTGGTGGCTCTCGTACTAGCGTAGGTGGCTACAAAGAAGAAGAAAAACCAGAAGATAATTCTGCTCAATTTGATCGCAGTGATACACGTACATTAGATGAAATTGTAGATTGGTTACTAGACCTTGGATATGTACCAAGTTTCTGTACTGCATGCTATCGTGCAGGTAGAACAGGGGACAGATTCATGGCCCTTGCTAAATCCGGTCAAATCCACAACTGTTGCCAACCAAATGCATTGATGACATTAAACGAATACATCATGGATTATGGTGATGAAAAGACTAAAGCTCATGGCGCTAAAGTTATTGAAGAACAGTTAGAAAATATCAAAAATGACTTAGTTAAAGATAAAGCGAAAGCTTATATTGCACAGATGAAAGACGGCGAACGAGACTTCCGGTTCTAAGTGATTCACTGATCTAGAACCTCCTATTGATAATGGGAGGTTCTTTTTTGTTGAGAAAAAGACAAGGTTTAAATGAGAATAAAATATATAAAATGGTTTATTTTATTCACTTTTTGATGTATAATAAATAAAAATGATAATGATAATACGTTGAATTATTATAATAATATTGATTATAAACTACTGAGGGATATGATGATTAAGAAAAAACGTTGGCGCATTTCTACAAGCGACAAAGAACAAGAAAATATCTTAATCCGTGAACTTGGTGTAAATCCTATTGTGGCAAAATTAATGGTAAATCGCCACATAGATGTTGACGAAGGGCGGAAGTTTTTACAAGGCTCTTTGTCAGATTTGTTAGATCCATTCACATTAAAAGACATGGATGTAGCTGTTTCGCTAGTTCAGGAGACAATTGAAAAGCATAAACCAATCGTTATTTATGGCGATTATGATGTAGACGGTATTACGGCCACATCTGTTCTGTATCGATTTTTAAAGAAACTTGGTGCTGATGTTACCTATTACATACCAGAGCGTCAAAGCGAAGGCTATGGTCTCAATTTAGAGGCTTTAGAGCACCTTATAGAGCGGGGAACATCTCTAGTTATTACCGTAGATTGCGGTATTAGTTCTTACGATATTGTAGAGGCTGTACGTGACCGTATTGATATGATTATTACGGATCATCATACGGCACCAGATTTGATTCCACGAGCAAAGGCTGTTATTAACCACAAGCAAAAGGATTGTCCTTATAAGGATAAAAACTTATCCGGCGTTGGGGTGGCCTTTAAATTATGCCAAGCTTTATGGCTCACAAAATATGGTGAATGGTATTTAGATGATTTAGATATCGTTGCATTAGGCACTGTGGCGGACGTTGTGCCGTTAGTCGGTGAGAACCGCATCATCGTAAAAGCAGGCCTTGAAAAGATGAATAGTCATTCAAATCTAGGAATTAAAAAGCTAATCGATGTAGCAGGTCTCCATGAACGAACTATAACATCTGGACATATTGGTTTCACCTTAGCCCCACGGCTCAATGCAGCAGGTCGCGTAACGCATGCAACACGTGCTGTTGAGTTGCTAGTTACTGATAATGCTGACATGGCTGAAGCGATTGCTGAAGAATTAAATGAAACAAATCGTGAGCGTCAAGAACTAGAGAGAAATATTCACGAACTAGCTCGTATCGATGTGGCTAATCAAGGCCATAAAGCAGACTATGTAACCGTTGTAGCCGGTGAAGACTGGCACCCTGGTGTTATCGGTATTGTGGCTTCTCGCTTGGTTGAGGAGTTTTATAAGCCGACCCTGGTTATTAGTATCCACGATGGCATTGGCAAAGGCTCCTGCCGTAGTATCGATGGTTTTAATATCTACGATGCACTGAAGTCTTGCGAAGATGTGTTATTACAATTCGGTGGCCATGCTGCAGCAGCAGGCTTCAGTATTGATGCAAATCGTATAGATGAACTACGAGACCGATTAACGGCGTATTGTAAAGAGCATGTGACACAGGAAGAATATATCCCTGTCGTTGCTATTGATGCGGAACTACCCGTTGATGATATCGATGTAGATATCATTGACCGCGTATCAGCCCTTGAACCTTATGGTATGGCTAATAGTACGCCGGTCTTTGCCGTTATGGAAGCAACCGTACAAGATATAATGCTTATGGGACAATTGAAAAATCACTGCAAGGTGATTTTAGAAACCTCTAGTGGCACATTGGATGCCATTGCTTGGAATCGTCCCGATTTATTTAAAACTATATTCATTGGAACTGTGGTGAAAGTAGCATTTTCATTGCAAAAGAATGAATGGCAAGGGATGGTTTCTCCACAGCTTATGATCCAAGCTATTGAACCGCTCACTGAAGAGCCGATTACACTTTCCACGGAAGGTCTTAGACAAATGTATGTCATAGTAAAACAAGCTATGCGTGGTCGTAGTCAATCGGTTTATAATGTGGAACAAGAAATTTTGCGCCGTAAGCCGGCAGATCAAAATAATCGCAGTGCCCTTACATCCTTAGATGTATTTAAGGAGTTGGGCATCATAGAAGAATATACCAGTGATGATGGTCAATTAATGCTAAGATGGAATGCCATTGAAGGAAAATTAGATCTTGTCACGTCCGTAACATTTCTTACCTATAGTGTATAGGAGGTGACACCATGACAACTGTAAATGAAGAAGGCAAAGCTTTGGTTGAACAAGGTACATTTAACAAAGAAAAAGCTTTAGCTGAATTTATGGAGTATATCCATACCTATTTAACAGATGATGAGTGTAACCAAGTATTGAAGGCTTTTGAACTTGCTGATAAGGCTCATGAAGGTCAATTGAGAGCTTCTGGTGAGCCATATATCATGCATCCACTAGCAGTAGCTGAAATTTTGGCACACTTACAAATCGACCATATTACGCTTATGGCAGCCCTTATGCATGATGTGGTTGAAGATACATCGTACTCGAAGGAAGACTTAGAGAAAATGTTTGGCTCTGAGGTGGCTTTCCTCGTTGATGGTGTAACGAAATTAAACCAGTTCCAATATGAAACAAAAGAAGATCGGCAAATGGAAAATTATCGGAAGATGATTTTAGCTATGGCGAAGGATGTGCGCGTCGTTGTTATTAAATTAGGTGACCGCTTACATAATATGCGTACCTTAAAGCATATGCGTAGCGACAAACAAAAGCGTATTGCAAAGGAAACATTAGAAATCTTTGCTCCTCTAGCACATCGCCTTGGTATCTTCAATGTGAAATGGGAACTAGAAGATTTATCATTCCGCTATTTAGAGCCGGAAAAATATTATGATCTTGTAGATCAAATGAAACAAAAACGCCAAGCTCGTGAGGACATTGTAAATGATACGATGAGCCAACTTACAAAAGCGTTAGGAGAAGCTCATATTAAGGCGGATATCAAAGGCCGTCCAAAACACTTCTACAGCATTTACAAGAAGATGAAAAAGGACAACCGTGATTTATCTCAAATTTACGACTTGCTCGCTGTTCGCGTTATTGTTGATACAATTCCAGATTGCTATGCCGTACTAGGTATTGCGCATAGCTTGTGGAAACCATTGCCATATCGTTTCAAGGATTACATTTCCATGCCGAAATCTAATATGTATCAATCCTTGCATACAACGGTTATCGGTACCATGGGGCAACCTGTAGAAATCCAAATTCGTACATGGGAAATGCACCGTGTATCTGAGTATGGTGTTGCTGCTCATTGGCGCTATAAAGAAGGCAATAAAAATGGCGATAAGGATTTCGACCAAAAGGTTGCCTGGTTACGCCAAGTCCTTGAATGGCAAGATACAAGTAATCCAACAGAACTAGTTAATGCGTTAAAACTAGACGTTTTCTCTGGTGAGGTATTTGTATTCACACCAAAAGGCGATGTTGTTAAATTGCCTATCGGTTCGGTTCCACTTGATTTTGCGTACCGTGTTCATACCGATGTTGGTCATCGCTGTGTAGGGGCTAAGGTAAACGGTAAAATTGTACCGCTAGATTACACCTTACAAAATGGCGATATTGTAGATATTATTACATCTAAAACAGGTCGCCCAAGTCTTGATTGGCTTAATATCGTAGGCTCTTCTGAAAGTAAGAGCAAAATTCGCAACTGGTTCAAGCGTGAAAATAAAGCTGAAAATATTGAAAAAGGCTTAGAAGCTCTTGAAAAAGAAGCGAAACGACTGAATCATAATTGGAAAGAATTATGTGCAGACAACCGTTTACAACATGTAACGAAACAACTTAAAGCCGGTACAGAAGAGGAAATGTTTGCCGCTTGTGGATATGGCGGCATTCCTGTCAGCACTGTTCTCTTGCGGTTAATTGAACTTTATAAAAAATCTAAAGAAGCAGAAGAATCTAAGCGCAGCACTGAACAAATCATTGAGAAGTTAAAAGCTCAAGGGCCAAAAACGACCAAGAATGGTACAGGCGTTCTCGTAAAAGGGGAAGCTGGTGTTATGGTACGTATGGCGAAATGCTGTAGCCCAGTTCCTGGTGATGATATCATCGGTTACATCACGCGTGGTCGTGGTGTATCCATCCATCGCTCCGATTGTACGAGCCTAGGCCATACGCCAGAAGATTTAGAACGTATGATTGAAGTCTCTTGGGATGGTTCTTCTGGTGAATCCTTCCATGTAGGTATCGATATTCAAGCATACGATCGAAATG
Source organism: Veillonella dispar (assembly GCF_937975875.1). GTDB lineage: Bacteria > Bacillota > Negativicutes > Veillonellales > Veillonellaceae > Veillonella > Veillonella dispar_B. The sequence goes on from NZ_CALJSP010000038.1 coordinate 40,972, forward strand.
GTCTGTTGATGGAGGTTATGGCTGTACTTTCAGAGTTAAAAATCACCATTACAAACATCAATGCCAAGGTTCAAGAAGATACTAAAACTGTAAGTATCAATGTTGTGGTCGATATCCGTGATATTTCACAACTTGATTTTGTTATGACTAAGTTGCGCCGTATTCGTGAAGTATATACAGTACAGCGTAGTAAAGGAGGGGCTTAATGAGTGAACAACAATTAGTGCTTATGCGCATGCCATTAGGTCCATTAGGGACTAATTGCTATGTTATTGGAGATAAAGCGGTAGGCGAAGCTTTCATTATTGATCCTGCTACATCGGAAGTATTAGAGTCTCTAAAGAAGCACGACTTGAAACCAAAGGCTGTTTTGCTAACCCATGGTCATGGCGACCATATTGGTGGCGTTCAAGAGATTGTAGATACATATCATGTGCCTGTATATATTCAAAAGGGCGATATACCGTATCTGTCAGATCCTGAACTCAATCTCAGCGCCTATAGCAATCCTACACCCATTAAGGTAAAGGCTGACATTATCGAGGTTAAACAAGGTGACCACATTATCTGTGGTGCTATTGATCTTGAAGTACTCGAAACACCGGGTCATACGCCAGGTGGAGTATGTTATTACATGGAAGGTCTTGTATTTGTCGGGGATACTCTATTTAGAGATTCCGTAGGTCGTACAGATTTTCCAAATGGTTCGTATGAGACATTAATGGAATCCATTAAAACTCAGCTTTATAAATTGCCTGACAATACAATGGTATATCCTGGTCATGGACCAGAAACAAATATAGGTTATGAAAAACAATACAACCCATTCGTTGGGGCGTAGGTTTTATAAAACTTTTGTAAGAAGTAAAGGGGATAGTTATCATGAACACAACATTAGAGAAATTAAAAGAACGCATTAAAGATAAAAAATACAAATTGACTACACAACGTCAAACAATTTTACAAGCCTTCATCGATGCAGATGAAAACCATTTGAGCGCTGAAGACGTATATGTACTTGTAAAAGAAGTAGCTCCTGACATCGGCTTAGCTACTATTTACAGAACACTTGATCTATTCACTGAACTTGATTTGTTAAAACGTCTTGATTTTGGTGATGGTCGTAACCGTTACGAATTAAATGATGAAGAGTTCGCTCATTTCCATCATCATTTGATTTGCGTGAAATGTGGTAAAGTATCCGAGTTCGAAGACGACATGCTTGAAACATTAGAGTCTATCATCGCTAAAAAATTGAACTTCCGCACTATTGACCATCAATTGAAAGTATATGGTTATTGCAGCGATTGCCAAAATCATATGACTGAAGCAGAACTTGAAAAATTAGAACGTATGGCTCATCACCATGCTTAATGGATATCTATATACGGGGCCATTACCACTTGGCTCCGTAGTAGCCCATAACTGTGGTGCTGCTGGTTTATTCTCTGATAAGGTTAATCCAGACGTTGTTTTAGAGGCTATAGAGGTAGACGGTTTATATCGTTTGACTGTAACCATTGGGGAGACCGTAAAAACTTTTGACGGTGATATTTCATCTATGGGCCGTCGTCAAATTGGCCAAGCCTTATTGCGCTATTTGCGTGAATATCAAGGTTTGCCAGCCGATGCCCCATGGGGGACTATGGTCGGTGTGCGTCCTACAAAGCTACTACATAAATATATAGATACATATGGCTCTGTCCACGCAGCAACTCGTCACATTAGGGACGAGTTTTCTGTGTCTATGGAAAAGCTTGCAACGTTGGGGGCTATCGGTGAGTATCAACGTCCATTTTTAGCTGATACAGACGATAAAAAGGTGAGTCTCTATTGTGGCATTCCTTTCTGTGATACTCGTTGTGTGTACTGCTCGTTTCCTTATGGTCTTTATCAGGATTACACTGATAAAAGTCAATTCTTAACAGCTTTAGGCCGTGATATGGAGGATATGAAAGCTATTGCTCAGTCTTATGGCTTATCGGTAGATACCCTCTATATGGGTGGCGGTACACCAACGGTATTAGGTGATGAAGACTTTCACCAAATCCTAAAACAGTTATCTATACTAGTGCCAGAAGGTCATGAGTTTACTGTAGAGGCGGGGCGTCCAGATTCTGTTAATCCTCGGAAGATACGATCTATGCTCGATTTTGGTGTAAATCGTATCAGTATTAATCCACAAACGATGCAAGACGATATTTTGCGGCGCATTGGGCGTGGACATAGTGCGCAAGATATTGATGAATTGTTACAATATGTAAAAGTTAATACACCATTTGCTGTAAATATGGATTTTATTGCAGGTTTACCGCATCAAACGATGCAAAACATGGTAGAGAATATGGATTACGTATGTCAAAATTTGCCGGAAAATGTTACAATTCATACGTTAGCATTAAAACGTGGTAGCCCATTGTATGATTTAAATATGCAAGATGATATTCCTGAAGAACATCTCGTAGCAGAAATGGTACAATATGGTAAAGAGCGTCTTGAAGCAGCTGGCTATGTGCCATATTATCTATATCGCCAACAATATATGAGAGGGCAATTAGAGAATATTGGCTATACCTTGCCAGGTAAAGCGTGCGAATATAATATTCAGATCATGGAAGAGCGACAAAGTATTCTATCCATGGGACCTGGTAGCTCATCTAAGTGGATGCGCGCCCCTGAATATCGTCAATTGAAACAGCACATGCCAAAGGATGTTGATGTTTACCACGCAACGATAGATGCACTATTAGAGAAACGACATAGAATTTGTGAGAAATTTTGGGAGGTTGTGTAATGGCTATTAGAAAACCAAGAGGTACACAAGACTTTTTGCCAGAGCAAATGATAAATTGGCACTATATTGAACAACGTATGCGTGAAATTTGTAAAGTATACGGGTTCAATGAAATTCGCACACCTGCCTTTGAAGATACTAAGTTATTCTTGCGCGGTATCGGTGAAACTACAGATGTAGTACAAAAGGAAATGTATACATTTACTACAGGCGATGATGGTGGCTCTAGCTTCACATTGCGTCCTGAAAATACGGCTTCTGCTGTACGGGCCTACTTAGAAAATAAAGTATATGGTAAAGAAGGCCTTACAAAATGGTATTACATGGGACCTATGTTCCGTCATGATAAACCACAAGCAGGTCGTTACCGTCAATTCCATCAATTTGGTGCAGAGGTACTAGGCTCTCAATCTCCAGTGGTAGATAGTGAAGTTATCTGTATGGTTGTACAATTGTTGAAAGACTTTGGCCTTAAAGACCTTAATGTAGAGGTGAACTCTGTAGGTTGCCCAACATGCCGCCCTGTATATCGTGAAAAATTAATTGAATTCTTTGAACCTAAAAAAGAACAATTATGCAGTGATTGCCAAGAACGTTTATATAAAAATCCGTTGCGTATCTTGGATTGCAAAAATGAAACCTGTAAATCCTTGTCCGTAGGTGCTCCTGAAATTCACGAACATTTATGTGAAGAGTGTCATGATCACTTTGAAGAATTGAAGACATATTTAACAGCTGCTAATGTGCAATATACATTAAATCCTCGCCTTGTACGTGGTCTTGATTATTACACAAAAACAGCATTCGAAGTACAATACACTCCATTAGGCGCACAAAGTGCCGTAGCAGGTGGTGGACGTTACGATGGCCTTGTAGAGGAACTTGATGGTCCTCATACACCAGCCATTGGCTTTGCCATGGGCATGGAGCGTTTATTATTAGCTCTTGAAAAACAAAACTTATTGCCTGAACCAACTGTTGAACCATCTGCATTTGTAGTGGCTCTTGGTGATGCGGCTAAGGTAGAGGCTTTCAAAATTTGCCAAGCATTACATGATGCATATGTATCCGTTGAAATGGACGGACAGGGCAAGAGTATGAAGGCACAATTAAAATATGCTAACAAAATTAATGCAAAATATGTTATCATATTGGGTGATGATGAATTGGCTCGTGGGGAAGCCATAATCCGATTCATGGAAACTAGTGAACAAGAAACTGTACCACTTGATACAGTTTCTGAACGTATAACTTCTTTGGTGAAAGGATGACAATTAGAATGGAAACAATGCAAGGCTTACACCGTACGCACGGTTGTGGCACCATCTCTGAACAAGAGGTAGGTAAAGAGGTCGTATTATGTGGTTGGGTTGAACGCCGTCGTGACCACGGTGGTTTGATTTTCTTGGATCTACGCGATCGTTCTGGCGTAGTACAAGTAGTAGCGTCTCCAGACCATAACGTAGAATCTTTCCACAAAGCAGAGGATGTTCGTAATGAATATGTACTTTGTGTACGTGGTAAAATTACAAAACGTGATGAAGCCGCTATTAATCCAAACCTTCCTACAGGTGCATACGAAATGTTCTGTGAAGAGTTGCGCGTATTGAACTCCGCTAAAACTCCTCCATTCTATATTCAAGATGATATCGATGTAGATGAAAATATTCGTTTGAAATATCGTTACCTTGACTTGCGTCGTCCAGAAATGCAACGCAACTTGATTTTGCGTCACAAAGTAACGAAAGCAATGCGCGACTTCTTCGATAGCCGCGATTTCTTGGAAATTGAAACTCCAATGCTTACTAAATCTACACCAGAAGGCGCTCGTGACTATTTAGTACCTTCTCGTGTAAATGCTGGTACATTCTATGCATTGCCACAATCTCCACAAATTTTCAAACAAATCTTGATGGTTGCTGGTTATGAAAAATACTTCCAAATCGTTCGTTGCTTCCGCGATGAAGATTTGCGTGCAGACCGTCAACCTGAGTTCACTCAGCTCGACTTGGAAATGTCCTTCGTAGATGAAGAAGACATTTACTCTATGCTTGAAGAAATGATTGCTCATGTATTTAAAACTACATTGGGCATAGAAATTCCATTGCCTATGCCTCGTATTACATGGGATGAAGCAATGGATAAATACGGTTCTGATAAACCAGACCTTCGCTTCGACATGGCCTTTACTGATGTAACTGATCTTGTAAAAGATACAGAATTTAAAGTATTCCGCTCTGTAATCGATAACGGTGGTGTAGTTAAAGGTATCGTTGTACCTGGCGATGCTGGTATTCCACGTCGTGAACTTGATGACCTCGTTGAATATGTTAACCGTTACGGTGCAAAAGGCCTTGCATGGGCTTGCTTCAATGAAGATGGTTCCATCAAGTCTCAAATCATGAAGTTCTTAGGTGAAGATACAATCCGCAATATCGGTGAAAAAATGGGCGCTAAAGGTGGCGACCTTGTATTGATGATTGCTGATAAACCTGCTACTGTGGCACGTGCATTAGGTGAATTGCGCCTTGAAATGGCACGCCGCATGAACATGATTGACCAAGATAAATTGGCATTCACATGGGTAACTGATTTCCCTATGTTCGAATATAACGAAGATGAAAAACGTTATGTTGCAATGCACCATCCGTTCACAATGCCTCGTCATGAAGATCTTGATAAATTGGAATCTGATCCTGGTAGCGTAAAAGCGATTGCTTACGATATGGTATTGAACGGTGTTGAAATCGGTGGCGGTTCCTTGCGTATTTACCAATCCGATGTACAAGAAAAAGTATTCAAAGCTATTGGTTTATCTGAAGAAGAAGCTAAATCTAAATTCGGCTTCATGCTTGATGCATTCCAATACGGTGCACCTCCTCATGCTGGTTGTGCATTCGGCCTTGATCGTCTTGTTATGTTGATGGCAAAACGTCAATCTATCCGCGACGTAATCGCATTCCCTAAAACTCAATCTGCTTCTGATGTAATGAGCCAAGCTCCATCTGAAGTAGAACCTAAGCAATTAAAAGAGTTGCATATTAAACCAGATATCGAGGAAGAAGAAGAGCAATCTTTGGTGTAAAAACATAGGCAAGAATTGATTAAATTTGAAATGTCAAGACTTGTTAATTACGAATCTTTCTGATACTATTTATGTATAAGATATCCCTGCCATGTGCGTGTGATATCGCAGTTTTGAGCCAACACATTTACTTCGGGAGTCCGAACTCTCGTCTGAACGTTACGCCCTTACGGGACAACTGAAGGATGAGGAGGACACCCACCTGCCCTAAGCAGGATCAAAACGCGGTACATTACGGCATGGTGGGGCTTTTTTGCGTGTAAAAATGGTATGTAATGTCATATACTATATATAGAAAAGACCAGCCAATATCGTTATTATAGGCTATTGATCTATAAATTATATTCTTAATGAATACAATTTACTGGACTGTACGATTAATAAAACTTTAGAGTTAATAGATAAGATGTTATGGATTGAGGTGATAGAATGGATAGTTTATTTGATATGACGCCTACCAATACGTATGAACCGTTACCGGTGCGTATGCGTCCTACCACATTAGACCATTTATATGGTCAAGAAAAAGCGGTAGGGAAGGGGACTTTCTTGCGCGCCATGGTTGAAAAGGATACAATTCCATCTATGCTTTTTTATGGCCCTTGTGGAACGGGTAAAACTACACTGGCAGGTATTATTGCGAAGGTTAGCAATAGCCATTTTGTAAATTTAAATGCTACTAATGCGGGCATAAGTGAGCTGCGTAATATCATAGAGGATGCTCGTAAGCGGGTGCGATCTTTACAACAACGAACTATTTTATTCCTCGATGAAATTCATCGCTTTAATAAAAGCCAACAAGATGTGTTATTACCTTGTGTAGAGGATGGCACAATCATCCTTATTGGCGCTACCACAGAAAATCCATTTTTTGAGGTAAATAGACCTCTTTTATCTCGTCTAAGATTAATTACCTTAGAGGCACTTACACCAAAGGCTATAGGGCAAATTTTGCGCCGTGCTATTACAGATGAAGAGGTAGGCCTTGGTAAACGTCGTCTACAGGTGACAGATGAGGTTCTTGAAGATGTGGGGATTTTCGTCAATGGCGATGGGCGTATGGCGTTAAATATTTTAGAGCAAGCTGCAGCAATGGTACCCGATGAAGGGGCTATTACTATAGAGGTCCTTGAAAAGGTTGTAGGCCGCCGTATTTATACATACGACAAAAAAGGTGATAGCCACTATGATACAATCTCTGCGTTTATTAAAAGTATGCGTGGCTCTGATGTGCAAGCAACGATGCACTACTTGGCACGTATGATTGAAGCTGGCGAAGATCCTAACTTTATTGCTCGTCGTATCGTAATTTGTGCTGCTGAGGATGTAGGTCTAGCAGACCCTCAAGCTTTAATTCTCGCCAATGCAGCAGCTCAAGCTGCTCATATGGTAGGTTTCCCTGAAGCGCGCATTATATTATCTGAGGCGGCTTGCTATGTAGCCTTAGCGCTGAAAAGTAATTCTGCTTATATGGCAATCGATGCAGCCATTGCGGATGTGCGCCACAAAGATTGTGGCCAGGTGCCAGATCATTTAAAAGATAGTCATTATAGTGGTGCTAGCAAACTAGGCCATGGGAACACCTATAAATATGCTCATAACTATCCAAATGGCTATGTAAAACAGCAGTATTTACCAACACCTCTTGTGGATGCTACATACTACAATGGCATTAAAAGGGGGAAAGAAGAACAGTTACTTCGTGACTGGGAGGAACGGCGTAAAAACTAACTAAATACTTCGATATATGCTATAATATAATGATAAGTTAATTTACAGTAGTGTTATATAGTAAGGGGTTTGTATAGATTTATGGCAGAAGAAAAAACTTCCACCAAAAAACGCAATACACGACGAAAGCGAACAAATACAAAACAGCAAAATAAATCTCAAGGATTTTCCTTGCGTAGCGAAGTTAAAGGTTTAATTATCATTGCCTTTGCAGTTATTTCCCTGCTCGGGTTCTTTGGCTTTGAACTTGGTCTTGTCGGTGAAATTTTAACAGGTATATTCCGCTACGGCTTCGGCCTAGGTGGCATTATTCCTTGTTTGTGCGTTTTCTGGGTAGGTTGGAGATTATTATATAAGGGTACATTTATTTCCATTACAAAACGAGGCGTTGTAATGACCTTGTTTTTCCTATTCTTGTTAGCTCTTGTTCCGTTGTGGCGCGTTCCTGAGGGGCAGGAACTCATTACTACACAACTGGCTAATCAAGGGGGTGTTGTAGGTGGCGCCATCGCTACATTCCTTCGCACATTATTAGGTGAACTAGGGGCTATCATTTTAGATGTGTTCTTATTATTAGCCTTTGGTATTCTGATCACTCGTTTATCTTTGCGAAGTGGCCTGCAAAAGGCAGCGGATAAAACACAAGTAGGTTTAGATGTGGCTAAAGAAGTGGCTGCTGAGAAGGTAGCTGTAGCTAAAGAGGTCTTTGAAGATTGGAATGAACAACGTAAAGAAGCTGCAGAACAACGGAAAGCGTATAACAGGGAAAAGGACACACGCTTTGCTGATGCTGCAGATCAAGCGTTAGATACACTTGAAAAACGAGGTATCACTACCGATCGAGATAACTTTGAAACGAGTGCGGTTGTAGATAATGAACCTATGGTGGATACAGTAACGACTGTAGAATCTCCAAAGGTTCCTACATCTTGGAAAGAATTAGCTGAAATTGAAGCGCGCAACCGTGCAGCAGAACAATTGGCGAATATTTCTGAAGATGCTGGTGATGCGAAGTCTTATGATGCAGATGATTTTGATCAATTCTCTGATGCTAGTAGATCTACAGGTGATGACTATGTATATACTCCAGATGAGGATTATACATATACTCCAGACGAAGGATATACAGATGAATCTGAATCAGTAGAGAATAACCATGAGGAACAACCAAAGTTTACATATCAAAATACAACGATTGGTCCATTGGAAACTAATCACGCTGCCATAGCTTCTGCTGTACCTGGAACAGGTGCTGCTGCAAGTTCTGTAAGTGCTGGTGCCGGTATGTCTGGTATGAGTTTACAAGTACCATCTACTATTAGTACTACAGAAGATACAGCACAAGTAGCAGTATCTAAAGAGGGTCAAATTCATCGTACCTATGATAGACCTTATCATTTCCCAAGCCTTGATATTTTGGCGAAAGGGAAGGGAAGTCAAAGTAATGGTGAAGAAGTAGCGCAAAATGCAATGATGCTTGAAAATGTATTGAGTAACTTTGGCATTACTGCTAAGGTCGTTAATGCTACACAAGGTCCAACTGTTACACGCTACGAAATTGAACCTGCACCTGGTGTAAAGGTTAGCCGTATCGTCAACTTAACTGATGATATTGCCTTAAACTTAGCGGCTCAACATATTCGGATGGAGGCTCCAATCCCTGGTAAATCCGCCATCGGTATCGAGGTTCCTAATAAGACGACAGAGGCCGTTCATTTACGTGATGTCCTTGATTGTAGTGACTTCAAGGACGCTCGTGGGGGTATTCCGGTAGGTCTTGGCAAGGATATTGCAGGTAAGCCTGTTATTACTGACCTTGCGAAGATGCCTCACTTGCTCGTAGCAGGTACTACGGGTTCTGGTAAATCTGTATGTGTAAATACTTTGATTTCAAGTATTCTATTTAGTCGTAAACCAGAAGAGGTTAAGCTTTTATTAATCGACCCTAAGATGGTTGAATTGTCTATCTACAATGGCATTCCTCATTTGATGGCGCCAGTTGTAACAGATATGAAAAAAGCAGCCGCTGTATTGCGTTGGGCTGTTCGTGAGATGGAGGCTCGTTATAAAGCTTTTGCAGCATCTGGCAAACGCGATATTAAGAGCTATAATGAAGCGCACCCTAAGGCGGCTATGCCGTTGATTGTATTAATTATCGATGAGTTAGCTGACCTTATGATGACTGCTCCTGATGATATTGAAGAATCTATTAGTCGCTTAGCACAAATGGCGCGTGCTGCAGGTATTCACATGGTACTCGCTACGCAACGTCCTTCTGTCAACGTTATTACAGGCTCTATTAAGGCCAATGTACCTAGCCGTATTTCCTTTGCAGTAGGTTCTCAAATTGACTCCCGTACTATTCTCGATATGGCGGGTGCTGAGAAATTGCTTGGTAAAGGGGATATGTTATTTGCTCCAATTGGTGCTAATAAACCAATTCGTGTACAAGGTGCGTTTATCTCTGATGATGAGGTAGAACATCTTGTGGAATTTGTAAAAGCTCAACGTGAACCAGAATATGACGATACTGTTACACAAGAGGCTGAAAAGGAAACCGAAAAAGAATCATCAGAAGAAAATGATATCTACCGCGATGAATTATTAGAACGTGCTGTTAATCTCGTTATGGAATCTGGTCAAGCTTCTGTGTCTATGTTACAGCGTCGATTCCGCATTGGGTATACTCGTGCGGCTCGCCTTGTTGATACGATGGAAGATCTTAAAATTGTTGGTCCTAGTATGGGTAGTAAGGCTCGAGAAATTTTGATGAGCCCTGAACAAGCTAAGGCGCGATATTTTTCAGACTCCAATGATGAGCAATAATTAAATGATTACGATATGAGTATTATGTAGATTAAGAGAGGAACGAAAATGGCTGAATTAGGCGAAGAATTACGACGTGAACGAGTAAGACGTAATTTAACCTTTAAAGATGTGGAGCAAGTACTGCACATTAAAACAACCTATTTGGAAGCTATCGAAGATGGTAAGTATGACATCATTCCTGGTCAGGTCTACGTAAAAGGATTTATTCGTAATTACGGTAATTATTTAGATCTTGATGGGGATCGCTTGGTAAAAGCCTACCAAAGTCAAGTAGGTGATATAGATACGTTTTCTTTGCGTTCTGTGACGCGTCAGAAGGCACAAGCAGCGCCAAATTTGGTACAAAGCGAATTCGTTGAATACCAAACCTCTAAGAAGCGTATGTCTTTAGAAACGCGACAACGAAAACGCCAACGTTCTATCGTTCAGGAACGTATTATTTTAGGCATTATTTTATTCTGTATGGCATTATTTTTACTGTGGTTATTCCTTTTCTAATAGTTGATTAGGAATGATAGAAAGGCATTTACACAATCAATGGATAGATTTTTAGTAACAGAACCTTCGGATATGAAGGAACAAGGTTGGGCCGAATTAGATTTTGTCCTCATTAGTGGGGACGCCTATGTTGACCATCCTTCCTTTGCACCTGCAGTTATCGGCAGATACTTAGAATCCAAAGGGTATCGTGTAGGCATTATAGATCAACCAGATTGGAATGATGTAGAGGCTTTCAAAAAACTAGGTAAACCGCGTCTAGCATCCCTTGTTACGGCAGGGAATCTAGATTCAATGCTCAATAAATTTACGGCAGCAAAGAAAATTCGTCGACAAGATGACTATTCTCCAGGTGGTGAAGCGGGCCATCGTCCAGATCGAGCTACCTTGGTATATGCGAACCGCATGAAAGAGGCATATAGTGATGTGCCTCTTATTATCGGTGGCATAGAGGCGTCCTTACGCCGATTTGGTCATTATGATTATTGGTCAGATACTGTGCGTCGTTCTATTTTAGTTGATTCAAAGGCGGATGTACTCATTTATGGTATGGGTGAACTTCAAATTGTAGAATTAGCTGATGCGTTAGATCAAGGTAGATTTAAAGAGTCCTTGCCATCTATTCGTGGTATTTGTTATATGGCCAAGGAAATCCCTACCATAGACTATGTTGAGTGTCCATCTTTTGAGGAAATTAAAGCGGATAAGATGGCCTTTGCTGATGCATTCCGTATGCAGTATGATGAACAAGATCCATTCTATGGTCGTATAGTAGTACAAAAACATGGCGATAGATATCTTGTTCAAAACACACCTGCATTGCCACTTACGCAGGAGGAAATGGATGGCGTATATAACTTGCCGTATACTCGCAAGTGGCATCCTAAATATGATGATAAGGGTGGCGTACCAGCATTAAGCGAAGTACAGTTTAGCCTTGTAAGTCAACGGGGGTGCTTTGGTAGCTGTTCATTCTGTGCAATAACAAATCATCAAGGTCGTATCATCCAAAACCGTAGTCATGAGTCTTTACTTGATGAAGCTCAAACTATGATTAATATGGATAACTTTAAAGGGTATATTCACGATGTAGGGGGGCCTACAGCGAATTTCCGTCATTTAGCCTGTGATAAGCAAGCTGTGTCTCTTGCTGTAGAGGCAAAGAAGGTTTTAGCAGAGG
>NZ_CALJSP010000039.1:0-4863 GCF_937975875.1 Veillonella dispar
TAGTCAAGCTCCACTCAGGATTCAAAGAAGAAACCATGATGCGAGGGAACAAACCAGCAAAGTAAGCAGCCGTTACAGAAATAACGGATAAGGAGCTGAATACAAAGCCCAATTTTGTATTACGAGTACGTGTTGCGCCCCAAGAAATGAGGAAGAACACGATTGCCAACGCAAAGCAAATAATTGCTAATACAGAGTTAAACAAATCTGTAAATACATAAGTTGCACCTACCAATGCTAATGCACCGATAGCTGTAGGAACACCTACTACTAAGGAAGCTGCACGAGCGCGTTCAGAAACAGCACCAGCAGTTTTGATAGAAGTGAACAAGCCACCATGGTATGTGAATACCAAGATAAACGCAATGCCACAAAGTACTGTGTATGGGCTTAACAAATCAAAGAATGTGCCTACATATGTCATGCTTGCATCAATTGGAGTACCTTGAATCAAGTTACCAACTGTAACGCCCCACAACAATGCAGGAATCAAGGAACCAAAGAAGATGCAGTAGTCAAAAGTTTTACGCCATAACAAGTTAGGGCTCTTGGAGCGGAATTCAAAAGATACGCCACGGATAATAAGAGCCGCAAGCATTAAGAATAACGCTAAATAGAAACCACTAAACAATGTAGCATATACATGAGGGAAGGATGCAAATAATGCACCACCAGCAGTGATCATCCATACCTCGTTACCATCCCAAACAGGACCCAAGGCATTGATCATTTGACGACGTTCAACGTCAGTTTTACCGATGAATGGTAATAAAATACCAGTACCATAGTCAAAACCTTCTAATAAGAAGAAGCCAGCGAATAGTACAGTAATTAAAATAAACCATACCACTTCAAGGTTATTAAAAATTAATTCCATAATCTCGCCTCCTCTTTTTCAACTACATCGTGAGATGGATTGCCATCTGGACCTTTTTTGATGTGTTCTACAGCAAGGTAGAGAGCTGCAATAGCTGCTACGATATACACAACTGTGAAGCCGATGATAGTAGTCATAATTTCTGGAGCTGTAACGGATTTAGAAGCACCGTCTACAGTTAATTGCAAGCCATTTACAAGCCATGGTTGACGACCTGCTTCTGCTACAAACCAACCTGTGGAATGAGCAATGAATGGCAATGGCAATGTCCAGAACATAATTTTTAAGAATGTGCGATTTCCAACCAATTTGTCTTTTGCATTAAGGATAAGACCTACGAATGCAACGAGTAACATAATGGAACCAGCTGCAACCATGATACGGAATGTCCAGAAGATTGCTGGAACATCTGGAATATAGTTACCAGGACCATATTGAGCCTCGGATTTAGCTTGAAGATCTTTGATACCTTCTACTTTACCAGAAGTAAAGGAGTTTTGAGTTAAGAAGGACAAACCACCAGGGATTTCAAGTGCACCCGTATTCTTTTGAGCTTTAGTATCAATGTTAGCTACCAAAGAGAATGGAGCAGGATCTTGTGTTTCCCACAATGCTTCCATAGCAGCCATTTTCATAGGTTGTACTTTTGTAATGTATTGACCTTGATGATGACCTGCCAAAGCGCCTAAAGTACCGAATACAAGAGCAATAACCATGCCCCATTTAGCAGAACGACGGTAGAAGTCTGTCGCATTGTTGCGCAATAAGTGCCAAGCACTGATGGCCATGATAATTACGCCTGCTGTTAATAAACCATTTAACACGATATGGAAGAATTGGCCTGGTACATAACCATTTTGAACAATTGTTAAGAAATTATCCATTTCTGCACGGCCATTACGGATTACATAACCTACAGGATGTTGCATGAAGGAGTTCGCTACGAGAATCCAGAATGCAGATAGGTTTGTACCTAATGCTACCAACGTAGCTACAAGGGCATGAACAGTTTTATTTAAACGATCCCAGCCAAAGATCCATACACCCATGAATGTAGATTCCAAGAAAAATGCCATTAATGCTTCAAGGGCCAATGGAGCGCCGAAAATGTCACCCATAAAACGAGAATATTCTGCCCAGTTCATACCGAAATGGAATTCCTGAACAATACCAGTTACCACACCCATAGCAAAGTTAATTAGGAACAATTTGCCCCAGAATTTTGCCATTTTTTTGTATACTTCTTTACCAGTAGACACATATGTCCACTCTAAGATAGCTACAGTCACTGTCATGCCTAGTGTGAACGGCACAAACAACCAGTGATAGATAGATGTTAGCGCAAATTGTAATCGAGCTAAATCTACAGCTTCAAACATGTGTTTTCCTCCTTAGAATAAAATACCTACATCACTTGATGAGCTTTCGCTATAAACCTTGTATCATTGCGCTTGTGAATATGGCAACGCTTCAGACGCAATCAACTGTTCACGTTGGGCAAGAGTTTTAAAGTTAACCAGCTCCAACTGATTGATTAATTGATCCTGAATTGTTCCCATCGCTTCATTGATAGCACAATGTCCCATACAAGACTTAGAGCAAGAACCTACATCATATAAACACCGTTGTAAATACGCATCCCCTTCTACCGCTCTAATTACATCGAGCAATGAAATCTCTTGAGGGTCTCGATTGAGGGCAAACCCACCATCTACACCACGAAAGGATTTCATAATCCCAGCTGCAATGAGACTACGCATAATCTTGAGCAAAAATCGTTCTGGAATCAATTCTTGCTCAGCCAATACAGAACCCGTTAGCTTCGTTCCCGAAGGTAAGAGCGCCATATGTAAGACCATGCGAAATGCATAATCCGTGGCCTGATTTAACTTCATAAGGTCTCCTTTCTCGTGCACTCGGACAAACGTATTACTAAATCTAGTATAATCGAAATAAAACAATACTGCAATGGTATTGTTTTATTTATTGAGAATTAACATATATAGATTTTAAGCCTATAAATTAGGTTATACCTGAATATTTTTATGTCCACAAAATCATTTTTTGATTTATATTATCAAAAAAGACTGCCCACGTATGAGCAGTCTTTATAGATTATTTTGTAATTTCTCGTACGAGATGTGCCATTTCAGGAATAATAAGTTTACTCATCGCCAAAGTAACGGCACCTACAGAGCCTGGAACAGAGAACATCAAGGTGTTATTGTTGACCCCCGCTTCAGCACGAGACGCCATCGCCTTAGTACCAATATCCTCTGTATAGGATAAATATCTAAAGATTTCACCAAATCCAGGAATATGTTTCTCATAGAGACTATTTGCCGCTTCAATTGTTACATCGCGCTTAGCAATTCCCGTACCACCTGTAGAGATAATAACATCAATAGATTCATCATTACACCATGGAATCATTGCATTTCTGATTTCATTATAATCATCAATAACAATTTTACGATCTGCCACAATATGGTCTGCTTGTTCTAAAAATTCTTGTACTTTATTACCGCCTTTATCAGTTTCAAAGGTACGCGTATCAGAAACTGTTAAAATAGCAACGCGTAAAGGTCTTGCTACAACTTCGTAAGACATAGTTCCTCCTAGAATAACGGAATAATAGATGCTAATGTAGGCCATCCATTATCGCGTAAAAAATCACGTAATGACCATGTATAGTGAATAAATGGTGCACAATGTAGGCGTAACCAGAACGATAAGTACGGTGTGTCACCTTGGAATATAGCCAATCGATTTAAGGCATATAAATTATCGCCTGGCTGTACTGTACCCGGTTGTACTGTGAAAGCCATTTTGTAACCAGATTGTTTAGTTACATATTGAACGAGCATATCGTTAAACCCACCAGGATATGCTAAATATTCAATAGGCTCACCTAAAATACCCTCCAATGAAGTCTTCCCTCCAAGCAGAGCATCTGGCAACTCAGTAGGGTCAATTTTGGTTAAGATCTTATGATGATTAGTATGACCTTGAATATCGAAGCCATCTGCTTCCATTTTATGCATTTGTTCTGTAGAAACAAAACCAGGCGTATTAGCTGCATCACTAATCATAAACAAGGTAGCCTTCATATTGTATTCCTTTAAAATAGGCAATACATTTTTATAGTTATCTACATAGCCATCATCAAAGGTGATAACAATTGGCTTATTAGGTAATTCAGTACCATTTTCTAAATAATCATATAATTGAGCCAACGTAATCGTGTTATATCCCTGATTATGTAGATATTCCATCTGTTCTCTAAACTGATCAACATGAAGCGTCAAAGCAGAATGCTTTTCATCATTCACTTGGTGATAGTTTAGTACAGGGACACCATAAATCTTATAATCAGTAGACAGCCCCCACATAACGCCAAATGAGATAGCTAAAATTGCAATACATATTGCGAGAAAACATAATATTTTTTTAATACAGCTCTTGCCATATTTATACATAAAAACTAATCACTCCAATCCACTTAAGCATATAATGAGAATATCACACATACCTAGTATTATCAAGAAAATCCCTCACAAGATATTCATATTAATCTATGAATGAAAATATTTATTAGTAATATGCAAAAATAGACATAAAAAAGCCCTATAAACTTGGAGATCAAGAGTATAGGGATCGTTATTTACATATATTTAAAGTTATACAGCGGCTTTACGGTTCGGTAACATTGGCACGTTGTGCCGCGTTACCGTATGGATAGAGTTGGATACTACCACTAGCCGCGGCTTCCTATCAATCCTCACTGTGGATTTCCCTTCTCTGCTTCGCAGCTCGGTAAATCTTACGTTCGGAAGCACTCATATGGGTCATTTGCGTCGCTTAGTTCTAAGTCCTCTTCGGTTGCCCTACTTGCTTCCTCACTGTGGATTTCCCTTCTCTGCTACGCAGTTCGGTAAATCTTACGTTCGGAAGCACTCATATGGGTCATTTGCGTCGCTTAGTTC
>NZ_CALJSP010000040.1:0-3309 GCF_937975875.1 Veillonella dispar
AGGAGGAGTATGAGCGTGATTGCTACGGATGAGCATGTTCTGGGCCAGGGCCTCGTGGATAAAGCTGACCACGTCGCCCACATAGGGGCGCAGCTGCTCCCGCAGAGCCAGCAGCTGGTCCATCAGCTGGTCCACATCCAGGGCGGGCTTGTGGTACAGGTGCTCGAACAGCACGTTCTTCAGGGTGACGGCGGCGGTGAGACGCTCCCGCAGCCGGTCCTCGTGGAACAGGTCGCACACTTGGATGCCGATCTTGGCATATTTGTCGGAATAGAAGGGGGCGATGCCGCTTTTGGTGGAGCCGAAGCGCAGAAATTAAAAGGCCCCTTTTAGAGTTATTAGCTCTCAATTCATTGAAATTATTAATAAACTGCTCTTGCATACTATTAGGTTCTAATTGTACTAAATCTACTTTTCTAAACTGTTCAGCAATATTCTTTTGTGAAGTATGATCTGGTCGTACCCATCGAGGCCTATACCAAGGAATAAACTCTTCATAGGGAATGGCAAACTCGGAATTCCAATATAAATCAAACTCTTCCGTAATCTCACGTGCATATGTATCATCGC
This sequence comes from Veillonella dispar, assembly GCF_937975875.1. Taxonomy (GTDB): domain Bacteria; phylum Bacillota; class Negativicutes; order Veillonellales; family Veillonellaceae; genus Veillonella; species Veillonella dispar_B. The sequence continues at coordinate 571 of NZ_CALJSP010000040.1, forward strand.
AATGGGCTTCAGACCGAGTATTCCACTCTCGATTTTTCTTTAATGCGTTAATCGTTAAATTGGAACTGCCGACTATAATCTGGTAAGATTCATCCTTTTTAAAAATGTAGCCCTTTGTGTGAAAACCATGGTTACTCCCCTGAGTCGTACAGTACACCTTTAAATCAATGTTATTTAAACTTCCTAAATCTTCCAAAACTTTTGGACTATTAAAACCAAGATAATCTGTCGTTAACACACGACCATGTACTCCACGCTCTTCTAGTTCTTTAAGAATTGGTTTTAATGTTAGTAGGCCTTCTGGTGTTATAAACGCTACAGATATTAAAAACTCATCACAATTGCGCAAGCCATCTTCAATAGCAGATAGCACATTGCGCCCTTCCCCGTTTGCAATGAGTTCTGAAGACGTAGCAAAATTAAGCAAACGATTCGATTCTGACATAATAGACTCCCCATATAATGAATACTATACTTGCTATTATACCAGCCGCAGCTGCAGCGTCTAGGAAAATATATTTTTATACAAAATAACTTGTTTCTATAAAGCTCTTCTAATGTTATTCATCTATAAATCGCGAATTATAAATATTAATATATGTTCACATCAAATAATTTCATCTATTCCTTATGATTCTCTGCTCTATACGTCTTTTTTGGGACGTAAGTTTATGATATAATGTAACTAATTACTCTAGGGGCATAGTGCGCCCAAACGGATCCAATAAGAGTTAGTGTGTTTTCAAGGAGCGTGCGCAGTTGAAAAAGGGGTACATCAAGTTAATAGCAGCCGTTATACTTGGCATCGCTATTATCGGTGGTGGGATCTATGGGGTGTATACACTCTTGTCATCCAATACAACGACAATTTTATATCGATCAACCGTTGACGACAAGATCAACGCTATCCGACCTTATATCGTCGCATTAGACTCATATAACGCGTACAGTGTAGCCTATGCAAATCAATTACAACCAACTCTCGAAGAGTTACGTAATGGGTCCCATAACACGACGATTACATTACCTAAATACAAAGATCTTAAAACAGCATTAGAGGCTGCAAAGCAAGATAGCCCTACTCCATACGAAGATGTAAACCAATCAACTAACGATGTATTAGCAGTACTAGATCAATTGATTCCTGTTGCGGATCAATTGCAAGCCTACTATGTAGAACGTCGTTTTGAAAAAGATAATTTCAAAGGTAGCGATGAGTTAGCGGCACAGTATGTACCTCTAGCTGAACAATTCTACGCTACATACAACGCTTTAGATTTAGCCTTAGATAATCGTAATAATGAGCTCTATACAGAACGAATGACTGAATATCAAGGTGAAAAACGTGAAAATGCAGTTAACTTCATCGAGTTAAATCTCATGACTGCCCAAACAATCGATCTTATCGATCCAGATGGAAATACAGATACCCAAAAGGTTGAAGCAAACTTGCAACAAATCACGCAACGCATTAACAAATTACAACCTGGTACAACATCAGAAACGCAAAACGCAGTTCGCGAGTATCAAGATTCTGTAAAAGAATTTGTCGCAGAGGCTCGCAACTATATCATCATCAATTCTTCCTACGGCGAAGCATATACACAACTATTTATTAAATATAACAAAATGGTTGGCAAAGCAAATGTCGTGAATATGGCAGAACTTGATGCAACAGAGCAAAAGAAAAAATAACTAACTACAAAAAGAGGACTAGCCGTGGCTAGCCCTCTTTTGCTATGTCGACAACTACGTTAAATTATATTAACAAGTTTCATTACTATAGGTTTATATAATAAAATTATTTCCGTTTTAAGTCTTTCGTAATGATATAGTATTCAGATGGAGATATCTTAATACCATCGATATTCTTATTCCCTACAATATTAATCTTAGGGTATCCAAGGAATAATGCTACAGAGTCATCAAGCATCAATTGTTGTGCATTGATAACTGCATTTCTACGTACCACTGGATCATTGGCGCTTTCACCAAGAGTTAACAATTCATCAAAACGTGGATTAGAGAATCCAGAACCATTCGTTTCAGAACCTGTTCCCCAATATTGTTTCAAGAACCATACTGGTTGTCCTGTATTGGCCGTTACTACACTAGAGATTAACATATCGTAATCGCCGGACTGCGCTAATGTGTCAATCACTGCATAGTCTACAATCTTGATGTGTAAATCTACACCGATTTTCTTATAGTCTGCTTGTAATGCTTCTGCATATAATGGCAATTCAGGTCGAGAGGTATACGCATAGAAATCTAGCACTAGATTTTCGCCATCTTTATCGACAATGCCATCGCCATTCGTATCTACGTAACCTTCTTGTTTCAACAAGGCTTTGGCACGTTCCACATTGTAGCCATTAGGGTCCCGCAATTGATTAAATCCATAATCAATAGATGGTGGCAATGGAGCCTTACCTGCTACAAATGTATCCTTCATGAGATTCTTTGCATAAGACTCGCGGTCTGCTGCAGCAATAAGGGCCGCACGCAAATCAGGATTTTTAAGCTTACCTTTTTGTCCCATACGAACAAATACGTCACGCAAGGAAGCTACTTCATAGATGGTAAAGTTCTTATCATTTTGGAAAATACCGTATTCGCCAGGACCAATACTAACGGCCATATCTACATCGCCCGCTTGTAACGCCATAGCACGAGTATTCGCATCATTAATAGATGGGATTTCAACCTTAGCAAAGCCTGCCTTGCCATCCCAGTAAT
>NZ_CALJSP010000041.1:0-28502 GCF_937975875.1 Veillonella dispar
TCATGCAGCAGACCCTTTGGGCGTTTGAGAACTACCTGCTGGCCAACAAAAACACTTTTATGTATACAAAATACATGCTATAATGAGCGCGTAAGATAAAACCGTTTCATTGAAATACTATTTTGTATAAAAATAGTAGAAAGAGGATTTATTATGAGAAAAGAACATGATTTCTTAGGCGAATTAGAAGTAGCTGATGAATTATATTACGGTGTACAAACAATTCGTGCATTAGAAAACTTCCATATTACAGGAAAACACTTGGACCAAGATTTTATCAAAGCCTTGGCAATGGTAAAAAAAGCATCTGCTTTAGCGAATATGAAAACTGGTCGCTTAAATGTATCTATTGGTAAAGCTATTGTACAAGCTGCAGACGAAGTAATTGAAGGTCAATTTGCTGACCAATTCCCTGTTGATCCAATTCAAGGTGGTGCAGGTACTTCTGTAAACATGAATATGAACGAAGTATTGGCTAACCGTGCTTGTGAAATTTTGGGGCATCCAAAAGGAAGCTATGATATTGTAAGCCCTAACAACCATTGTAATATGGCACAATCTACAAATGATGCTTTCCCAACAGCAATCAAGGTATGTGCGATCTTAAAATCTAAACCTTTACTTGAAGCATTACAACGCCTTGTTGACGAGCTTGAGAAAAAGGCTGTTGAATATAGCGAAATTTTGAAGATGGGTCGTACTCACTTACAAGATGCGGTGCCAATTACATTAGGTCAAGAAATGGGTGCCTATGCATCTGGTGTTCGCCGCGGTATTAAACGTATTAAATCTGCCGTTGAAGGTGCACATGTAATTAACATGGGTGCTACTGCAGTTGGTACAGGGCTTAATGCGGAACCTAATTATATTCATGATGTAGCATACGAACTTAGTGAAGTAGTAGGTGAACCATTCTACACAGCAGAAAACTTAATTGATGCTACTAACAATACAGATATCTTTGCAGATATCTCCAGCGGTTTGAAAGTTACGGCTCTCGTATTGATTAAAATGGCTAATGACTTCCGCTTGATGGCCTCCGGTCCTCGTTGTGGTATTGGGGAATTAAAATTGCCTGCTCGCCAACCTGGTTCTTCCATCATGCCAGGCAAGGTTAACCCTGTTATCGCCGAAGTATTGAACCAAGTATGTTACCAAGTTATCGGTAATGACTTAACCATTACATTGGCTGTAGAAAATGGTCAATTCGAATTGAACGTAATGGAACCTGTATTGGCTTACAATTTGTTCAATAATCTTTGCTACCTCAAAAACGGCGTAAATACATTCGTTGATAAATTACTCGTGGATCTTGAAGTGGATCGTGAACAATGCGAATACTGGTTGAATCGTTCCGTTGGTATCGTAACAGCATTGTTGCCACATCTTGGCTATGAAACAGCATCTTCTCTTGCGAAAGAAGCATATACTACTGGTCGTGCTATCCGTGATATCATCTTGGAAAAAGGTTTATTGACTGAAGATGAAATCAATCATATCCTTTCTCCTAAAGAAATGACTCGCCCTGGTATTGCTGGTGCTAATCTTTTAAAACAAAAAGGCAACTAACATAGTCAGTTGTTTTAATACATGAATAAAGCATGAAAATGAAAGACTGTCAACCCTTTTGGTTGACAGTCTTTTTTAATACTGATAGAATTATATATTGCAAAAGTAGCGTTTCCTGCTTTTGGATATAAAAACTATAACTTGAATAGTGATGAGGTTTTCTTCCAAGGTTGTGCTTGGTTAATGGAAAGCAAGGTTATTTTTAAAAATGAAATGGGCCTTGCTTTATTTGACGTTATCCGAGCAGGAAAACTGAGACCTGTAAGATGTCTTTTCCGTGCCGTTATAGAAAATGGTAGACCAGTGTGTTTTGATAGGGGTGAAAGCAAATATGTTCAAACCTGAACAGGTAGGCAAACGAACTCGTTATACGTACGCAAAAATTAACGAAGTTATCAAGATGCCGCATTTATTGGACATTCAGCGTAAATCGTATGAGTGGTTCTTGGAGAGTGGTTTACAAAATATTTTCAACGATATTTCTCCGATTAAAGACAATTCAGGTAATCTAGTACTTTCTTTCGAAGGTTTCAGCTTAGGTGAACCTAAGTATGATATTAATGAATGTAAAAACCGTGATGCTACTTACGCAGCACCACTTCGTGTAAATATTCGCTTAGTAAATAATGATCCAGAAAATATGGACATTAAAGAACAAGAAGTATTCATGGGCGATTTCCCATTGATGACTGACACAGGTACTTTCATCATCAATGGTGCAGAACGTGTAATCGTATCCCAATTGGTACGTTCTCCAGGCGTTTACTACAATAAAGAAATCGATACAATGGGTAACCGTTTGTACGATTCCACAGTTATTCCTAACCGTGGCGCATGGATCGAGCTTGAAACTGATGCAAGCGAAGTTGTTGCTGTTCGTATTGACCGTAACCGTAAATTACCAGCTACTGTATTGGTACGTGCATTAGGTTGGGATACTAATGAAAGTATCCTTGATCTCTTCTGGAATGGTAAAACTGATGAAGATGGTTTGCCAGTATATGATGAACGCATCGTTCGTACATTAGAAAAAGATACAACTCAATCTGCTGATGAAGCATTGGTTGAAATCTATAAAAAATTACGTCCAGGCGAGCCTCCAACCGTAGAGTCTGCTCGTAACTTGTTTGATAACTTGTTCTTCGATGCACGCCGTTATGATTTAGCGCGCGTTGGTCGTTACAAATTAAACAAAAAACTCGGCTGGCGTCAACGTATGTTGGGTCAAACATTGGCTCAACCAATCGTAGATCCAGAAACTGGCGAAATCATTCTTGATGCAGGTGTACAAGTTGGGGAAGAACAACTTGATATCGTTGCTAATAGCCATGTATTCGATGGTGAAGGTTTCGCTGAGTTCTACATCGTAAATAACGATGGTGTAGAATCTAAAGTTATCTGTAACAACTGCAACTTGCCATACGATCACCGTACAGTAACACGTGAAGACATGATCGCTAACATCTCTTACTTGCTCAACCTTATGGATGGCGCAGGTCATACAGATGATATCGACCACTTGGGTAACCGTCGTCTTCGCTGTGTAGGTGAATTGTTGCAAAACCAATTCCGTATTGGTTTAACTCGTATGGAACGTGTTGTTCGTGAACGTATGACAATTCAAGAAATCGAATCTATCACGCCTCAAGCGTTGATTAACATTCGCCCTGTAGTGGCAGCAATCAAAGAATTCTTTGGTTCTTCTCAATTGTCTCAGTTCATGGACCAAACAAACCCATTAGCAGAATTGACTCATAAACGTCGTCTATCTGCCCTTGGCCCTGGCGGTTTATCTCGTGAGCGTGCAGGCTTCGAAGTTCGTGACGTGCATCACTCTCACTATGGCCGTATGTGTCCAATCGAAACTCCAGAAGGTCCAAACATCGGTTTGATCAACTCCTTGTCTAACTACGCGAAAGTAAATGAATTTGGTTTCATTGAGGCTCCATACCGTAAAGTAGAAAAAATCTATGGTACAGGTGCCGATGCAGACAAAGTTGTAAAAGTTCGTGTCACTGATTCCGTTGTATATATGACAGCTGATGAAGAAGAAGGCATGACAATTGCCCAAGCGAACTCCCCAATCGATGGTGAAGGTTACTTTACTAATGAACACGTTGCTTGTCGTCGTGGTCATGACGTATTGGAAGTTACACCTGATAAGGTAGACTACATGGACGTTAGTCCAAAAGAAGTTGTATCAATCGGTACAGCTATGATTCCATTCCTTGAAAATGATGATGCTAACCGTGCCTTGATGGGTGCGAACATGCAACGTCAAGCGGTACCACTATTGCGCGCTCAAGCTCCACTTGTTGGTACAGGTATGGAATATACAGCAGCTACTGACTCCGGCGTTTGCGTACTTGCTCGCGAAGCTGGTAAAGTTGTACGTTGCTGGGGTAATGAAATCCACGTTCTTCGCGATAGCGATGGTCGTGTTGATACATATCGTTTGAATAAATTCCTTCGTTCTAACCAATCCACATGCTTTAACCAAAAACCAATCGTTAATCGTGGCGACCATGTTGTAAAAGGCCAAGTATTGGCTGATGGCCCTGCTACTGATGGCGGTGAATTAGCGTTAGGTTATAACGTTCTTGTAGCGTTCATGCCTTGGGAAGGTTATAACTACGAAGATGCGATCTTGCTTAGTGAAGAACTTTGCAAAGAAGATATCTATACATCCATTCATATTGAAGAGTACGAATGCGATGCGCGTGACACTAAATTAGGTGCCGAAGAAATCACTCGTGAATTACCTAATACTGGTGATGACACACTTAAAAACCTTGATGAAGATGGTATCATCTGTATTGGTGCAGAAGTACATCCTGGCGACATTCTCGTAGGTAAAGCTACACCAAAAGGTGAAACTGAATTAACTCCTGAAGAACGCTTATTACGCGCTATCTTCGGTGATAAAGAACGCGAAGTTCGCGACACATCCTTGCGCGTACCTCATGGCGAATCTGGTAAAGTTGTAGACGTTAAAGTCTTCACTCGTGAAAACGGTGACGAATTACAACCAGGTGTAAATAAACTTGTTCGCGTATACATCGCTCAAAAACGTAAGATTCACGAAGGCGATAAAATGGCGGGCCGTCATGGTAACAAAGGTGTCGTTTCTCGCGTTATGAGAAAAGAAGATATGCCATTCCTTCCAGATGGTACTCCAGTACAAATCGTATTGAACCCATTGGGCGTACCTTCTCGTATGAACATCGGTCAGGTTCTTGAAACTCACTTGGGTTGGGCTGTTCAAGGCTTAGGTATGAAAATCAAAGCTACAGACCTTCACATTCAAAACGTGTTGAAAGAAGCTCGTACTGATGCATCTTACTGGGAACAAATCGACGCTATTCGCGGCTTATATGCTGAAATTGAAGAATTAGAAGTAAAAGCTAAAGAAGATGTAACTGTTCCTCATTTCGACATCGATGAAAAAATCATCGACTTGAAATCTCAAATTCTTGGTCATGTAGAGTCTGCAGCGCAAAAGAAACTTGAAGCTCTTGGCGGCGAAGCTCGTTATCAAGAACTTAAAGCTATTGAAGCTAAATACAATGCACTTCATGTAGAATTCTTCGACTCTGAAGAAGATGCTCCAGAAATGGATCCAGCTCTTGTAGAAGAATTAGAAGCCATTAATAAAGTTAAAACTACATTGAACCATATTGAATCTGCTCGTGCTAAACGCGTTGAAATTCGTCATGAACTCGAAGGCCTTGGTTACGATTATGAAACATATGGCATGCCAAAACCAGATGTAGCTGGTATTCACATTGCTACACCTGTATTTGATGGTGCGCATGAAAAAGACGTATTTGAAACATTAGGCATTGCTGGTCGTTCCGATGATGGTAAAACAGTATTGTACGATGGTCGTACTGGTGAACCTATGGATAACCGTGTAACTGTTGGTTACGTATACATGCTTAAACTCCATCACTTGGTTGATGATAAAATCCATGCTCGTTCCACAGGTCCGTACTCCCTTGTTACACAACAACCATTGGGTGGTAAAGCTCAATTCGGTGGTCAACGTTTCGGGGAAATGGAAGTTTGGGCTCTCGAAGCATATGGCGCAGCTTATACACTTCAAGAGCTATTAACTGTTAAGTCTGACGATGTTGTTGGTCGTGTGAAAGCATACGAAAAAATCGTTAAAGGCGAAAACATCCCTGAACCAGGTGTACCTGAGTCCTTCAAGGTATTGCTCAAAGAACTTCAAAGTATTGGTCTTGATGTAAAAATCTTGAATGAAGATCAAGAAGAAGTTGTTATGAAAGAACTTGATGACGAAGATGAAGTGGTAGAAACTGGCATTGAAGAAGTTATGGAAGGCAGTGCAGTAGAAACTGATGAAGTAACTGTAGTAGAGCCAGAAGTAGAGGAAGAAGCACCTGCTGATAACGGCGGTGAAGACGATATCCTTAGCCAATTGGCGTTCCCAATGGGCGATTCCTCTAACGATGAAGACTAAAACTATCTATAAGGAAGGGAGCGATAGTAGTGCTAGACGTAAATGAATTCGATTCCATGCGAATCGGTTTAGCCTCTCCAGAGCAGATCTTAGCTTGGTCTCATGGGGAAGTTAAGAAACCTGAAACTATTAACTACCGTACGTTGAAGCCAGAACGTGATGGTCTATTCTGCGAACGCATTTTTGGACCAACAAAGGACTGGGAATGTCACTGCGGCAAATATAAACGCATTCGCCATAAAGGCGTAGTCTGTGATAAATGTGGTGTAGAGGTTACACGTGCAAAAGTACGTCGTGAACGTATGGGTCATATCCAATTGGCTACTCCTGTATCTCACATTTGGTACTTTAAAGGTATCCCATCCCGCATGGGCCTAATCCTTGATGTATCTCCACGTTCCTTGGAACGCGTATTATACTTTGCTTCCTACATCGTAGTAGATCCAGCTGGTACTCCATTGGCAAAACGCCAATTGTTGTCCGAGCAAGAGTACCGCGAATATGAAGCTCAATTTAATGAAGACGGTTATACTATCGGTGGTAAATCCGTCGTAATCGAAACAGTAGCTCAACGTAACGAACGTTTGGCTATTGTTCGCGAAGCACAACGCAAAGAGCGCTATAATGCGGCTCTTCGCGATGATGCAACAATCCCAGAAGCAGATAAAGAATACGAAGAATTAACTCGTGAAGAGCGTTATGAATTGGGCGCTGCTGAAGAGGTTCTCTTCGTATGTATCGACATGGGTGCTGAGGCTGTAAAAGCTCTTTTAGTAGAACTTGATCTTGAAGCATTGAATGCTGAATTGCGCGAAGAATTGAACACTGCTAGTGGTCAACGTAAAATCCGTGCAGTTCGTCGTTTAGAAGTAGTAGAAGCATTCCGTCAATCTGGCAACCGCCCAGAATGGATGATCATGGATGTTGTCCCTGTTATCCCACCTGAATTGCGCCCTATGGTTCAATTAGATGGTGGTCGTTTCGCTACATCTGACCTCAATGATTTGTACCGTCGTGTTATCAATCGTAACAACCGTTTGAAACGTTTGTTAGACTTAGGTGCTCCTGATATCATCGTGCGCAACGAAAAACGTATGCTTCAAGAAGCTGTTGACGCATTGATCGATAATGGTCGCCGTGGTCGTCCTGTAACAGGTCCTGGTAACCGTCCATTGAAATCCTTGTCCGATATGCTTAAAGGTAAACAAGGTCGTTTCCGTCAAAACTTGCTTGGTAAACGTGTTGACTACTCCGGTCGTTCCGTTATCGTAGTAGGTCCTGAACTTAAAATGCACCAATGTGGTTTGCCTAAAGAAATGGCATTGGAATTGTTCAAACCTTTCGTTATGAAACGTTTGGTAGAGCGTGGTCAAGCATCCAACATTAAGGCTGCTAAACGCCAAGTAGAAAGAATCGGTCTTGGTGTATGGGAAGCTTTGGAAGAGGTAATCAAAGAACATCCAGTTCTCTTGAACCGTGCCCCTACATTGCATAGACTTGGTATCCAAGCCTTCGAACCAATCCTTTGGGAAGGTCGTGCTATCAAATTGCATCCATTAGTATGTACAGCCTTCAACGCCGACTTTGACGGTGACCAAATGGCATGTCACTTACCATTGTCCGTAGAAGCACAAGCGGAAGCTCGTACATTGATGCTTTCTAGCCATAATATCTTGTCCACTAAGGACGGTAAGCCAGTAGCAGTACCATCTCAAGATATGATCTTGGGTACATACTACTTAACAGTTGTACGTGAAGATACTCGTGATAAAGCAAAAACATTTGCTACTTATGATGAAGTAATGCTTGCATACGAATCTCATATTATTGGCTTGCAAGATATTCTTTATATCCGTTTACCTGACCATGGCCGTGTAGAAACAACGGCAGGTCGCTTGATCTTCAACAATGCACTATTCCCAGAATTGTGGCAATATGAAAAACGTGAAGATGGCACTTACTCTTTAGGTAAGGTTATGGATAAGAAAACAGTTGGTAAATTGGTTGACCAATGCTTCCAATTGTTTGGCAATGAAAAGACTGCAGAACTCTTGGACCGTATTAAATCCTTGGGTTACTCCTTCGCACGTCGCGCAGGTATGACTGTAGCTATTGCAGATATTAAAGTACCAGAAGTAAAAACTGGCTTGTTAGACACAGCGGAACAAGAAGTAGAAAAAGTATCTCGCTTGTATCGTCGTGGTCTTATTACAGAAGAAGAACGTTACCGTAAAACTATCCAATTGTGGACTCAAGCAACAGAAGATGTTACTGATGCCATGATGGATAATATGGCGCGCGACAAAGATGGCTTCAACCCTGTTTACATGATGGCTATCTCTGGTGCCCGTGGTAACAAGCAACAGATCCGTCAGCTTGCTGGTATGCGTGGCTTGATGGCCGATCCATCTGGTCGTATCATCGACTTGCCAATCAAAGCAAACTTTAAAGAAGGCTTGACTGTATTGGATTACTTTACATCCTCTCATGGTGCCCGTAAAGGTTTGGCCGATACAGCGCTTCGTACAGCTGACTCCGGTTACTTGACTCGTCGTCTTGTTGACGTATCTCAAGACGTTATCGTTCGTGAGGACGATTGTGACGTTGTAGGTATCGATCTCGTTCGTGAACGCGCTCGTTTGGCTACATCTCCACGTCAAGCATTGGAATTGTTGAAAGACAAGCTTATTGGTCGTGTTCTAGATAAAGATGTAGTGAATGTAGAAACAGGGGAACTTGTTGTACCTGCTGAAACTATTTTGGACGAACAATGCTTAGCTGATATTGCAGAATCCGGTGTTACATCTGTCGCATTGCGCGGTGCACACCTAGGCTCTGATAGCGATATCAACCATACTAATTTGGTTCAAAAAATTATTCTTGGTGAAAGCGACGACAGCATCCGTGCAACATTAAAAGAAACTATGGTTCAAAATATGTTGAACAAGGATACTGTACAAGCAATTGTTGACAGTGAAGGTGTAGAAATCTTCCCTGCTAATACACGCCTCACTGAAGAAGGCATCGAAGCTATTCTTAACTCCGATGTAAAAGAAGTACAAGTACGCAACAACGAAATCCATGGTATCGAAGTGGAAGCAATCGTTGAGGGTACTGGCGTTATTGAACCATTAAAAGATCGTATCGTAGGCCGTATTGCAGCTGAAGAATTAGTTAATAAAGAAACTGGCGAAGTTATCGTTCCTCTTAACGGTGAAATCACAGAACCATTGGCTGATGAAGTTGTAAAACACTACGAAACAGTTAAAATCCGTTCCGTATTGACTTGCCGCAGCCCTTATGGCGTATGTCGCAAGTGTTATGGTCGCGACCTTGGTACAGGTGGTCAAGTTCAAGTTGGTGAAGCTGTAGGTATTATTGCAGCGCAATCCATCGGTGAACCTGGTACTCAGTTGACAATGCGTACATTCCATACAGGTGGTGTCGCAGGTGACGATATTACACAAGGTTTGCCACGTGTCGAAGAATTGTTCGAAGCACGTAAACCAAAACGTAATGCTATCATCGCAGAAAACGAAGGTACAGTTCGCGTTGTACCTAACGAAGGTAAAAAAGGTACTAATACTATCTTCATTACTGGTGAAGACGGTATTGAACTCGATTACCTCATCCCTTATGGTTCCCGCATTATCGTTAAAGACGGTGATGTTGTATCCTTAGGCGCACGTTTGACAGAAGGTTCTATCAACCCTCATGACATTATGCGTGTAATGGGTACAGAAGCAACTCAACGTTACCTCGTATACGAAGTACAAAAAGTATATAAATCTCAAGGTGTAGAAATTAACGATAAACATATCGAAGTTATCGTTCGTCAAATGCTTCATAAAGTAAAAGTTGAAACAGCTGGCGATGCTGATATGCTTCCAGGGGATATGGTCGACGTTAATACCTTTGACGAAGAAAACCGTCGTCTTACTCTTAATGGCCGTGAAAATGCTACAGGCAAACGTACATTATTGGGTATTACTAAAGCTGCTTTGGCAACGGATTCCTTCTTGTCTGCTGCGTCCTTCCAAGAAACAACACGTGTTCTTACAGATGCTGCTATCAAAGGTAAAATTGATCCATTATTGGGCTTAAAAGAAAACGTAATCATCGGTAAATTGATTCCTGCTGGTACTGGCATGAGCCGTTACCGTAAAATCGAAGTTGTGAAAAACACACCTGAAATTATCGATATTACAGAAGAATCTGCTGTAGAAGAATAATCTATAGGGATACTATAAAAGAGCGTGCCTTAGGGCACGCTCTTTTTTGTTAATCCCAAACTTGCTGGTACAGATAGAAGTGTCATAGGGAATAAATAAAATGATAAATTTAATAAAATCGTTATTTTGAATAAAGCAAATAAAATGAATCGAAAAAATGACTAATTATTTTTTATCTATATCTATTTTGCATACATAAAATGAGATGAATGAAAATAATATAAAATTTATGCATAAAAATGAGCCTAAAACACATAAAATTGTATAAAAATAACAAATGAGTTTATATAGTTCGACATAATGAAACGCACGGAAACGTGTACACATAAAATGCAGTTGTATAGCGGTGTAGACCGTCGAAAAACGTTTGACATGAGCTTGTGTAATTGATATACTTACAGAGTGCTCAGGGGCAAGTATGCCTAAGTAGCATAATTTCGTAAGGAGAATTTACTATGGACATTGCCCATCTGAAGTCGATGAACAAAACAATCGGTGCCAAGCAAACGTTGAAAAACATTGCGCGAGGAACTGTGAAGTATGTGTTCGTAGGACGCGATAGTGATGAACGTGTAGTTGAACCTATACGAACAGCTTGTTCTGAACAGGGGATACCTGTGAATGATAAGCACACCATGGATGACCTCGGTCGTGCGTGCCGCATTAAGGTGCGGGCCACAGCGGTAGGCATCCTACGTTAATCTTGGTAATATCCGATGTAACACTTTGTTATGACGGATCAATTATAAATCTCAAATTTGGAAAGGAGGTGCCCAAATGCCAACAATTAATCAGCTAGTACGCAAAGGTCGCATGAGCTTGACTAAAAAATCTACAGCTCCAGCGCTTCAAGAATCTCCACAAAAACGTGGTGTATGTACTCGTGTGTACACAGCTACTCCAAAGAAACCAAACTCCGCGCTTCGTAAAGTTGCCCGTGTACGTTTGACAAACGCTATTGAAGTAACTGCTTACATCCCAGGCATTGGTCACAATTTACAAGAACACAGTGTTGTACTTATCAGAGGCGGTCGTGTAAAAGACCTTCCAGGTGTGCGTTATCACATCGTTCGTGGTGCATTGGATACAGCTGGCGTACAAAACCGTATGCAAAGTCGTTCCAAATACGGCGCGAAAAAAGCTAAAAAATAATTTTAGCCATTAAACGAAATTAACACACATCATTATAAAGGAGGAATTGAACATGCCAAGAAAAGGCCCTGTTCCGAAACGTGATGTACTTCCAGATCCGGTGTACAACAGCAAATTAGTAACACGTTTCATTAACAAAGTTATGTACGATGGCAAAAAAGGCATTGCTGAAACTATCGTATATGATGCATTCGAAATTATTCGTTCCAAAATGGGTCAAGACCCAATGGAAGTTTTTGATCAAGCATTGAAAAATGTTATGCCTGTACTTGAAGTACGTGCTCGCCGTATCGGTGGTGCTAACTATCAAGTGCCAGTTGAAGTTCGTGCTGATCGCCGTCAAACACTCGGTATTCGCTGGGTTGTAAACTACGCTCGTCTTCGTGGTGAACGCACTATGAAAGAACGCTTGGCAGGCGAATTGATGGACGCTTTCAACAATGCAGGCGCTGCAATCAAGAAAAAAGAAGATACTCATAAAATGGCAGAAGCTAATAAAGCATTTGCTCATTATCGTTGGTAATAAGAGGTGACAACTGTGGCAAGAGAGTTTTCCTTAGCAAAAACTCGTAATATCGGTATCATGGCTCACATCGATGCTGGTAAGACAACAACTACAGAACGTATCCTCTACTATACAGGTATCGTTCACAAGATCGGCGAAGTACATGAAGGTGCTGCTACGATGGACTGGATGGCGCAAGAACAAGAACGTGGTATCACAATCACTTCTGCGGCGACAACATGTCACTGGAAAGATCATCGTATCAATATCATCGATACTCCTGGTCACGTTGACTTTACTGTAGAAGTAGAACGTTCTTTACGTGTACTTGATGGCTCCGTAGCGGTGTTCAGTGCTAAAGGCGGCGTTGAACCTCAATCCGAAACAGTATGGCGTCAAGCATCTAACTACGGCGTACCTCGTATCGCTTATGTAAATAAGATGGATACTGTAGGTGCTGACTTCTTCAACGTAGTTGATATGATGAAATCCCGTTTGGGTGCAAATTCCGTAGCTATCCAAGTGCCAATCGGCGCTGAAGATACTTTCGAAGGCATCATCGATTTGATGACTATGAAAGCGGAAATTTACAAATCCGATGACGGTAAAGAATATGAAATCACTGATATCCCAGCAGAATATCAAGAAGTAGCTGAAGCTCGTCGCGAAATGATGATCGATGCTATCGCTGAAACTGATGACGATATTATGATGAAATATTTGGAAGGTGAAGAAATCTCCATTGAAGAATTGAAAACAGCATTGCGTAAAGCAGTTATTGCTAACCAATTGTTCCCAGTTCTTTGTGGTTCTTCCTACAAAAACAAAGGTGTACAAATGTTATTGGACGCTGTTGTGGATTACATGCCAGCTCCTATCGACATCCCAGCTATTAAAGGTATCGTTCCTGGTACTGAAGAAGAAACTACTCGTCCTTCTTCCGATGAAGAGCCATTCTCCGCATTGGCATTCAAAATCATGGCTGACCCTTATGTTGGTAAATTAGCGTTCTTCCGTGTGTACTCCGGTACATTGGAATCCGGTTCCTACGTTTTCAACTCCACAAAAGGTAAAAAAGAACGTATCGGCCGTATTCTTCAAATGCACGCTAACACTCGTAAAGAAATCGACATGGTTTACGCTGGCGACATCGCTGCAGCTGTAGGCTTGAAAGATACTACTACTGGTGATACTCTTTGTGATGAAAAGAATCCTGTAATTCTTGAGTCCATGGAATTCCCTGAACCAGTTATCTCCGTTGCTGTTGAACCTAAAACAAAAGCTGACCAAGAAAAAATGGGTACAGCTCTTGCTCGTTTGGCAGAAGAAGATCCTACTTTCAAAGTTCGTACTGATGAAGAAACAGGTCAAACTATTATCTCCGGTATGGGCGAACTTCACTTGGATATCATCGTTGACCGTATGAACCGTGAATTCAAAGTAGATTGTAACGTAGGTAAACCTCAAGTAGCATATCGCGAAACTATCCGTAAAGCAGTTAAATCTGAAGGTAAATTCGTACGTCAATCTGGTGGTCGTGGTCAATATGGTCACTGCTGGTTGGAATTGATTCCACAAGAACCAGGTGCTGGCTTCGAATTTGAAAATAAGGTCGTAGGTGGTGCAATTCCTCGTGAATACATCGGACCTGTTGAAAGCGGTGTTAAAGAAGCTATGGAATCCGGTGTTATCGCTGGTTATCCAATGGTTGACATCAAAGTTATCGTATTTGACGGCTCCTACCATGACGTTGACTCCAACGAAATGGCCTTCAAAATCGCTGGTTCCATGGGCTTTAAAGAAGGTGCTCGCAAAGCAGATCCTGCATTGCTTGAACCATATATGTCCGTAGAAGTAGACGTTCCTGAAGAATACATGGGCGACGTTATCGGTGACTTGAACTCCCGTCGTGGTCGCATGGACGGCATGGAAGCTCGTAATGGTAACCAACATATCAAAGCATATGTTCCATTGAGCGAAATGTTCGGTTACGCAACTGACCTTCGTTCCAAAACGCAAGGTCGCGGTAACTACTCCATGACATTCGATCATTACGAAGAAGTTCCTAAGAAAATTGCTGAAGAAATTCAAGCAAAGAAAAACGGTTAATCTTACATTAGATTAATAGAATTACTATTTTCCTCGGAGGATAATTTAAAATGGCAAAAGAAAAATTTGAACGTACGAAACCGCATGTTAACATCGGTACAATCGGTCACGTTGACCATGGTAAAACTACTTTGACAGCTGCAATCACTAAAGTATTGGCTGAAAAAGGCCAAGCTGAATTCCAAGATTACAGCAACATCGATAAAGCTCCAGAAGAACGTGAACGTGGTATCACAATCAACACTGCACACGTTGAGTATGAAACTGCTAACCGTCACTATGCACACGTTGACTGCCCAGGCCATGCTGACTATGTTAAAAACATGATCACTGGTGCGGCTCAAATGGACGGCGCTATCTTGGTATGTTCCGCAGCTGACGGCCCTATGCCTCAAACTCGCGAACACATCTTGTTGGCTCGCCAAGTTGGTGTTCCTGCAATCGTAGTATTCTTGAACAAAGCTGACATGGTTGACGACGAAGAATTGATCGAATTGGTAGAAATGGAAGTTCGTGAACTTCTTTCCTCCTACGAATTCCCTGGCGACGAAGTACCTATCGTTGTAGGTTCCGCTTTGAAAGCTTTGGAAGGCGACGCTCAATATGTAGCTAAAATCGACGAATTGATGGACGCTGTAGACTCCTACATCCCAACACCAGTTCGTGATACTGACAAACCTTTCTTGATGCCTGTGGAAGACGTATTCACAATCACTGGTCGTGGTACAGTAGCAACTGGCCGTGTTGAACGTGGTCAAGTAAACGTAGGCGACACAGTAGAAGTTGTAGGCTTGAAAGAAAAAGCTGAACAATACGTAGTAACTGGTCTTGAAATGTTCCGTAAAACTTTGGACTCTGCAGTAGCAGGTGACAACGTAGGTGCGTTGCTTCGTGGTGTTGACCGTAAAGACATCGAACGTGGTCAAGTATTGGCTAAACCAGGTTCCATCAACCCACACACAAAATTCAAAGCAGAAGTATACGTATTGACTAAAGAAGAAGGTGGCCGTCATACTCCATTCTTCTCCAACTACCGTCCACAATTCTACTTCCGTACAACAGACGTAACAGGTGTTGTAAACCTTCCTGAAGGTGTAGAAATGTGTATGCCTGGCGATAACGTAACAATGGATATCGAATTGATTACTCCAATCGCTATCGAAGAAGGTCTTCGTTTCGCGATCCGCGAAGGTGGCCATACAGTAGGCGCTGGCGTTGTAACTGAAATCGAAGGTTAATTTAACCTTTTATGCTCATCGTAGTGATGCGTTGAGCACAATACATGCAGCATTCAGAGCGGCAGTAATGCCGCTCTAGTGTTGTGTTTTTAAACTATGAAGTAGAAGGTTGCCTCTGCGGAGGAGAATTTCTATGGAGCAGCCCATTCACGAAATGGACGACAGGAGGAATTATTAATAATGGCTAAACAGCAAAAAATCCGTATTCGCCTTAAGGCATACGACCACAAAGCTCTCGATCAAAGCGCTGCTAAGATCGTAGACACTGCAAAAAGAAATGGCGCTATGGTATCTGGTCCGATTCCATTGCCAACAGAAAAGAATATCTTCACAATTCTTCGTTCTGTACACGTAAACAAAGATTCTCGTGAACAATTCGAAATGCGTACACATAAACGCTTAATCGATATTCTTGAACCAAATTCGAAAACAGTAGATGCTATCACTCGTTTAGATTTACCAGCTGGTGTATCTATTGAAATAAAACTATAAGGAGGTGCGATAATGTCTAAAGCTATTTTGGGTAAAAAATTAGGAATGACTCAAGTCTTCACAGCTGAAGGCCAATTAGTTCCTGTAACAGTAGTGGAAACTACCCCAAGCGTTGTAGTGCGCGTTAAGACTGTTGAAACAGACGGCTACGAAGCAGTACAAATTGGTTACGGTTCCATTAAAGAAAAACATTTAACAAAACCTGTAAAAGGTCAGTTCGACAAAGCTGGCGTAGCTCCAGTTAAATATCTTCGCGAAGTTCGCGTAGCTAATGCAGCTGACTACACAGTAGGCCAAACTCTGGCAGCTGATATCTTCGCAGAAGGTGAATTGGTGGACGTAGTGGGTACAGGTAAAGGTAAGGGTTTTGCTGGCACAATTAAACGCCATAACTTCTCCCGTGGTCCTGAAACTCATGGTTCCAAATCTCACCGTGAACCTGGTTCCATCGGTCCTATGATCTCCGGTGGCGGCGGTAAGGTATACAAAGGTAAAAAACTCCCTGGACAAATGGGTGGTTACAGAGTTACCGTACAACGCTTATCCGTTGTGAAAGTTGATGCTGAACGTAACCTTTTA
This sequence comes from Veillonella dispar, assembly GCF_937975875.1. Lineage (GTDB taxonomy): Bacteria > Bacillota > Negativicutes > Veillonellales > Veillonellaceae > Veillonella > Veillonella dispar_B. The sequence goes on from NZ_CALJSP010000041.1 coordinate 16,363, forward strand.
TTGGTTAAAGGTGGTATCCCAGGCGCTAAAGGTAGCTTGGTTATGGTTCGCAACACGGTTAAACCTGTTAAATAATCATTTGTCGAAAGGAGGATTATGTAATGCCTACAGTAGCAACATATAATCAATCCGGCGTTAAAGTCGGTGAAATACAGTTAAACGATGCAGTATTCGGCGTTGAAGTTAACGAAGCCGTAATGCATCAAGCCGTAGTTCGTCAATTGTCTAACGAACGTCTCGGCACACATGCAACAAAAACTAGAGGTATGGTTCGTGGCGGTGGCCGCAAACCTTGGAAACAAAAAGGTACTGGTCGTGCACGTTCCGGTTCCAGCCGTTCCCCAATCTGGATTGGTGGCGGTACTACATTTGGTCCACAACCTCGCAGCTATTACAAAGCTATGCCTCGTAAGGCTAGACGTTTAGCAGTTAAATCTGCTCTTAGCGATAAAGTGAATAATAGCGAATTATACGTTTTGGAAGAAATCACATTAGCAGCTCCTAAAACTAAAGAAGTGTTGAACATTATCAATAGCTTCAACGTTGGTGATGCAAAAGTATTGTTCATCACTGAAGGTGATGTAAATGTTGAACGTTCCGCTCGCAACATCCAAGGTGTTAAAGCATTGGCTTGCGAAGGTATGAACATTTTCGATCTTCTTCATTACGATAAGCTCTTCATTACTAAAGGTGCTGTCGCAAAAATCGAGGAGGTACTTGGATAATGCAATTACATGATGTACTAATCCGCCCGGTTATTACCGAAAAATCCACTATGCTTATGGAAGAAGGCAAATACACTTTCCGTGTGCCTTTGACTGCAAATAAAGTGCAAATCCGTCAAGCAGTTGAAAAAATCTTCAATGTAAAAGTAGAAAAAGTAGCTACTATTCGCGTTTTAGGCAAAACTAAACGCATGGGTCGTACACAAGGTAAACGTAGCGATTACAAAAAAGCTATCGTTACTTTGAAAGCTGGCGAATCCATTGAATTCTTTGAAGGTGTCTAAGAGTCTAGTTGTAAGGAGGCCCACTAATGGCAATTAAATCATTTAAACCGTACTCCGCTGGTCGCCGGTTTATGACAGTATCCGCCTTCGACGAAATCACAGCAAGCAAACCAGAAAAATCTTTGCTCGCTAAGATTTCCCAAAAAGGTGGTCGTAACAATACTGGTAAAATGACAGTTCGTCACCAAGGTGGCGGTCATAAACGTCAATATCGTATTATTGACTTCAAACGTACTAAAGATAATATTCCAGCTAAAGTAGCAACAATCGAGTATGATCCTAACCGTTCTTCTCGTATCGCTTTGCTTAACTACGCTGATGGTGAAAAACGCTACATTTTAGCTCCTAACGGTCTAAAAGTTGGTGACGTTGTATTCTCCGGTCCTGAGTCCGATATTAAACCTGGTAACTGCTTACCATTGGCTAATATTCCAGACGGTACACAAATCCACAATATCGAATTGAAAATCGGTAAAGGTGGCCAAATCGTTCGTTCCGCTGGTACATCTGCTCAATTGATGGGTAAAGATAATGGCTACGCTATTCTTCGTTTACCATCTGGTGAAATGCGTCGTGTTCGTCAAGAGTGCCGTGCAACAGTAGGTGTTGTTGGTAACGCTGACCACAGCAACCTTGTAATTGGTAAAGCTGGTCGTCATCGTTGGATGGGCGTTCGCCCTGGCAACCGTGGTGTTGTAATGAACCCTTGTGACCATCCACATGGTGGTGGTGAAGGTAAATCTCCTGTTGGTCGTAAACATCCTGTTACACCTTGGGGCAAACCAGCACATGGTGTTAAAACTCGCGACAAGAAAAAAGCTTCTAACAGCTTAATCATTAAACGTCGTACAAAATAGGATAAAGGAAAGGAGATAAAATAGTGTCCAGATCTATTAAAAAAGGCCCTTTCGTAGCAGATCATTTGCTTAAGAAAGTTGAAGCTTTAAACGAAACTAACGAAAAGAAAGTTGTAAAAACCTGGTCCCGTGCCTCTACTATTATCCCAAGTTTTGTAGGCCACACAATTGCTGTGCATGATGGTCGCAAACATGTACCTGTATTCATTACAGAAGATATGGTAGGTCATAAATTAGGTGAGTTCGCTCCTACACGTACTTTCAAAGGTCACGGTAAGGACGAAAAATCTACAGGCAAAAAATAGGAGGAAATAATACATGGAAGCAAAAGCAATCGCTAGACATATCCGAATCGCGCCTCGTAAAATCCGTATCGTTGCAGATTTAGTGCGCGGTAAAAACATCGGCGAAGCATTTGCCATCTTGAAGTTCACTCCGAAAGTTGGCGCTGATGTAGTAGAAAAAGTTATGCGTTCTGCAATCGCAAACGCTGAACATAATTTCGATATGAATGTTGACAATCTTTACGTATCCGAGATCTTCGTTGATCAAGGCCCTACATTAAAACGCATTCATCCTCGTTCCCGTGGTCAAGCTTTCAAAATTTTGAAACGCACTAGCCATGTAACAGTAGTAGTTAAAGAAAGAGCTTAAGAAGGAGGGAAACAGAGTGGGTCAAAAAGTTAATCCACACGGTTTGCGTGTCGGTATCGTAAAAGATTGGGACGCAAAATGGTATGCAGATAAAGATTTCGCTGCTAATCTTCATGAAGACGTAAAAATTCGTAACTTCTTGAAAGAAACCCTTTTCATTGCTGGTATTTCCCGCATTGAAATCGAGCGTACAAATAAACGTATTAAATTGACTATCCACACTGCAAAACCAGGTATGGTTATCGGTCGTGGTGGTGCTGGTATCGAAGATATCAAAAAAGCAATGACTCGTTTCACTGACAAACAAGTGGACGTTAACATCGCAGAAATTAAACAAGCAGACATGGATGCAATCTTGGTTGCAGAAAACATTGCTAGCCAATTGGAACGCCGTATCGGTTTCCGTCGTGCAATGAAACAAGCTGTTGGTCGTACAATGCGCTTAGGTGCAAAAGGTATCAAAATCATGGTAAGCGGTCGTCTTGGCGGCGCTGAAATCGCTCGTAGCGAATCCTACCGTGAAGGTTCTATTCCTTTGCATACACTTCGTGCAGACATCGACTACGGTACTGCTGAAGCTCATACAACATATGGTTGTATCGGCATTAAAGTATGGATTTACAAAGGTGAAGTTTTGCCAGAAGCAAAACAACCTGCTAAGAAGGAAGAAGGTGGCAAGTAATGCTTATTCCAAAGCGCGTAAAACATCGTAAGCAATTCCGCGGCCGTATGAAAGGTCGTGCTATGCGCGGTAATACAGTGTCTCATGGTGAGTTCGGCTTGGTAGCATGCGAACCATCTTGGATCACTAACCGTCAAATCGAAGCTGCCCGTATTGCTATGACTCGTTATATCAAACGTGGTGGTAAAGTATGGATTAAAATTTTCCCTGACAAACCAATCACAGCTAAACCAGCTGGTACTCGTATGGGTTCCGGTAAAGGTTCTCCTGAATACTGGGTAGCAGTAGTTAAACCAGGTCGTGTAATGTTTGAAATGGACGGTGTGCCAGAAGCTACAGCTCGTGAAGCTATGCGTCTTGCAAGCCATAAACTTCCAATCAAATGCAAATTTGTTGTTAAGGGTAAAGAATTGGGTGGTGACGTAAATGAAGGTTAATGACATTCGCAATATGAGCGCTGCCGAAATGGAACAAAAAGTTTCCGGTCTTAAGGAAGAGTTATTTAACCTCCGTTTTCAGCTTGCAACAGGTCAATTAGAAAATCCTATGCGCATTCGTGAAGTTAAGAAGACAATCGCTCGTATTAAAACTGTACAACGTGAAGTTGAACTTAAATCTGAAAACGCATAATAACAGATTTGTTAAAGGTTGAAAAGGAGGCTTAAAATCGTGGCAGAAGAAAGAAACGTACGTAAAGTCCGCGTAGGTAAAGTTGTTAGCGACAAAATGAATAAAACTGTTGTTGTTGCTGTAGAACGTAAAGTACCTCACGCATTATATAACAAGCCAATGGTTAGCACTAAACGCTTTAAAGCTCATGATGAAAATAATGAGTGCCAAATTGGCGATACAGTTAAAATTCTAGAAACTCGTCCACTTTCTAAAGATAAATGTTGGAGAGTTGTTGAAATTCTTGAAAGACAAAAATAAGAGTGATGTAAGGAGGAATAGACGATGATCCAGCAACAAACAATTTTGAATGTTGCCGACAACACTGGTGCAAAACGTATTATGTGTATCCAAGTCATGGGCGGTTCTTATCGCAAATTCGGCAATATCGGTGACGTAATCGTTGCTTCTGTAAAAGATGCATCACCCGGTGGCGTTGTCAAGAAAGGCGACGTAGTCAAAGCTGTTATTGTTCGTTCTAAAAAAGGTATCCGCCGTCAAGACGGTTCCTATATCCGTTTCGATGAAAACGCAGCAGTAGTTATTAAAGATGACAAGACCCCTCGTGGTACTCGTATCTTTGGACCTGTAGCTAGAGAGCTTCGTGAAAAAGACTTCATGAAAATTGTTTCTTTGGCTCCAGAAGTATTATAAGAAGGAGGAACGCAGCATATGGCTAAACTACAAATCAAAAAAGGCGATACAGTTGTTGTTATCTCCGGTAAAGATAAAGGTAAGCAAGGTACAGTAATTGCTACTGAACCTAAAAAAGAACGCGTATTTGTTGAAGGCGTTAACACTGTAAAACGTCACACAAAACCTTCTCAAGCTAACCCACAAGGCGGCATCGTTACTAAAGAAGCTGGTATCCATGTTTCTAACGTAATGATCGTTGACCCAGAAACTAAAACAGCTACTCGTATCAAAAAAGTTGAAGGCAAAGACGGTAAATTCGTTCGCGCTACAGTTAAATCTGGTACAGTACTTAAATAATCAGGAAAGGAGGAGCTAAATAAATGTCTCGTTTATTTGAACAATATAACTCTGAAATCAAAAAGAGTATGCAAGAAAAATTCCAATACGGCAACGTTATGGAAATCCCTAAATTGGAAAAAATCGTTATCAACATCGGCGTTGGTGATGCAGTAGGCAATGCAAAAGCATTGGAAGCAGCAGTTAATGATTTGACTATCATTTCTGGTCAAAAACCTGTAATCACAAAAGCTAAAAAATCCATTGCGAACTTCAAAGTTCGTGAAGGCATGGCGTTGGGTACAAAAGTTACTCTTCGTGGCGAACGCATGTATGAATTCCTCGATAAATTGATCAATGCGGCATTACCTCGTGTACGTGACTTCCGCGGTATCAGCGCAACAGCATTTGATGGCCGTGGTAACTACGCTTTGGGTCTTAAAGAACAGCTCATCTTCCCTGAGATCGAATATGATCAAGTAGAACGTGTTACTGGTATGGATATCATCGTAGTAACAACTGCTAAAACAGATGAAGAAGCTCGTGAATTGTTGACTCAATTCGGTATGCCTTTTGAAAAATAATAGGAGGAACATATAGATGGCTAAAAAATCTATGATTGAACGCGAAAAGAAACGCGCTAAAATCGTTGAAAAATATGCAGCTAAACGTGCAGCGTTAAAAGCAGCAGGTGATTATGAAGGCTTGTCCAAATTACCAGCAAACGCATCCCCAACACGCTTACACAACCGTTGCAACTTAACTGGTCGTCCTCACGGCTATATGCGCAAATTCGGTATCAGCCGTATTGCGTTCCGTGAATTGGCGTACAAAGGACAAATTCCTGGTGTTAAAAAAGCCAGCTGGTAATATTAGACGAGAGGAGGTTTTTAGATTATGGTAATGACCGATCCTATCGCGGATATGCTTACGCGCATCCGTAATGCAAATGCTGCACTTCATGAAACGGTAAACATTCCTGCATCTAGAATGAAAGCAGCTGTTCTTGACATCCTTTTACAAGAAGGTTTCGTAAAGAACGTAGAAAAAGAAGAAAACACTTTAAAAGTAACTTTGAAATATGGTTCCAATAACGAAAAAGTTATTACAGGAATTAAACGTATTTCCAAACCTGGTTTACGTGTTTACGCGAAAAAGGAAGAACTTCCTCGTGTACTTGGTGGTTTGGGTATCGCAGTTATTTCTACATCCAAAGGCGTTATGAGCGACAAACAAGCTCGTAAAGAAGGTCTTGGTGGCGAAGTAATCGCATACGTTTGGTAATAGTAGCAATAGGAGGTAGAAATAATGTCACGTATCGGTAGAATGCCTATCGAGATCCCTGCAGGCGTTACTGTTACATATGATAACCATCATATGAACGTAAAAGGTCCTAAAGGTGAATTATCTCGCGATTTGCATCCAGATATGAATATCACTGTTGAAGGTAACACAATTACAGTAGCTCGTCCTTCCGACAATAAAGCTCATCGTTCCCTTCACGGTTTGACTCGCGCTCTTGTTGCTAATATGGTAACAGGCGTATCTGAAGGATTCACAAAAACTCTTGAAATCAACGGTGTTGGTTACAGAGCGGCTAAACAAGGCAATAAATTAGTTCTTACACTTGGCTTCTCTCATCCAGTAGAAATGGAAGCTCCAGCTGGTATTACAATTGAAGTTCCAGCTCCTAACAAAATCGTTGTTTCTGGTGCAGACAAAGAAGTTGTAGGCGCAGTAGCAGCTGATATCCGTAAATGGAGAAAACCTGAACCTTACAAAGGTAAAGGTATCCGCTATGAAGGCGAAGTTGTTCGTCGCAAAGCTGGTAAAGCTGGTGCAAAAGGTAAATAGTAATATCATCTATATGAATGAAAGGAGTGAATATCTTGCCTCGTAAATCTAGTAGAAATATCGCTCGAGCAAAACGTCATCTTCGTATTCGCCGTCACATCTCTGGTACGGCAACTTGCCCACGTTTGAACGTTTACCGTTCTTTGAGCAACATTTACGCACAAGTAATCGATGACGTAGCAGGTACAACTTTGGTTGCTGCTAGCTCTTTAGATAAAGATTTGAACTTATCCTATGGTGGTAACGTAGCTGCTGCTAAAGCTGTTGGTGAAGCAGTTGCTAAAAAAGCTATCGCTAAAGGCATTGACACTGTAGTGTTTGACCGTGGTGGTTACATTTACCACGGCCGCGTAGCAGCCCTTGCAGAAGGTGCTCGTGAAGCAGGCTTAAAATTCTAAGAAGGAGGAACTATAGACATGGCGAGAATTGACTACACCAGTCTTGATCTTAAAGAAAGAGTAGTATTCATCAACCGCGTAGCCAAAGTAGTTAAAGGCGGTCGTCGTTTTTCCTTCAGCGCTCTTGTAGTTGTTGGTGATGGCAACGGTTATGTAGGCGTTGGCTTAGGTAAAGCAGCGGAAGTACCAGAAGCAATTCGCAAAGGTATCGATGATGCTAAGAAAAATATTGTAAACGTAGCAATTAAAAATGGTACAATCCCTCACAGCGTAACAGGCGTATTCGGCGCAGGCCGCGTATTCTTGAAACCAGCTGCTGAAGGTACTGGCGTTATCGCTGGTGGCCCTGTTCGTGCCGTATTGGAATTAGTAGGTGTTCGTAACATCTTGACTAAATCTTTGGGCTCTTCTAACCCTAACAATATGGTTCGCGCTACAATCGAAGGTTTGAAAGATTTGAAACGCGCTAGCGAAGTTGCTGAACTTCGTGGTAAAACCGTTGAAGAAATTTATAACGCGTAATAAGGAGACAAGAAATGGCACAAGTTAAAGTAACATTAACAAGAAGCTTAATCGGTCGTCCTGAAGATCAACGCGCGACAGTTAAAGCTTTGGGCTTGAAAAAAACTAATTCTCAAGTTGTAAAAGAAGTAACACCTCAAATCGAAGGTATGCTTCACAAAGTTAGACATTTAGTAAAAGTTGAAGAAGTTTAATACTGATAAGGAGGTGCACTGAATGAAACTTCATGAATTACAACCAGCTGCTGGTTCCAAAAAAGCTCGTACTCGTGTAGGCCGTGGTTTAGGTTCTGGCTTGGGTAAAACATCTGGTCGTGGTCAAAAAGGTCAAAACTCCCGTTCTGGCGGTGGCGTTCGCTCCGGTTTTGAAGGCGGCCAAATGCCTCTTTATCGTCGTTTACCAAAACGTGGTTTCAACAACGTTTTTGCTAAACAATATGCTGAAGTTAACGTAGAACAATTGAACCGTTTTGAAGACGGTGCAACAGTTGATCCAGTAGCTCTTATTGAAGCTGGCATTTTGAAAAATGTACGCGATGGCATTCGTATTTTAGGTAACGGTACATTGGAAACTAAAAACTTAACAGTTATCGCTAATGGCTTCACTAAATCTGCTGAAGAAAAAATTACAGCAGCAGGCGGAAAAGTAGAGGTGATCTAGGGTGCTAGATAGCCTCTCGAACATCTTTAAGATTACCGAATTACGTAATAAGATTCTTTACACATTAATGATGTTTGCCATCTTTAGAGCTGGTATCCACATTCCTGTTCCAGGCGTTGATGCGTCTGTTATCGAATCCTTGTTTACATCCGGTAACCTATTCGGTCTATTAGACTTGTTTGCTGGTGGTGCGCTTAGTAAGTTCTCTATCTTTGCAATGAGTATTACACCTTACATCAATGCTTCCATCATCATGCAACTGCTTCAGTCTGTAGTTCCTCAGTTTGAAGCATGGAGTAAAGATGGTGAAGACGGGCGTAAGAAAATAGCGAAGGTAACTCGTTATGGCACCGTAGTCCTCGGCTTTGTACAAGCCGCAGGTATGGCATTTGCTCTTAGAGCAAACAACGCTTTGGTAAATAATGATTTCCTAAGTGTATTCGTTGTGGCCATCATCCTAACAGCAGGCACATGCTTGTTGATGTGGATTGGTGAACAAATCACAGCATATGGTATAGGTAATGGTATTTCCTTAATCATCTTTGCTGGTATCGTAGCTCGATTACCTGATGGTTTAGAAACTATTTATCAATATATCCAAAACGGAACAATTAACATGTTCCAAGCATTCTTATTTGCTGTAATTGCTCTTGCGATGATTGCTGTCGTAGTTGCAGTTACACAAGGCCAACGTCGCATTCCGATCCAATACGCTAAACGCGTAGTAGGTCGTAAAATGTACGGTGGTCACTCTACATTCTTGCCGTTGAAAGTCAATCAGGCAGGTGTAATCCCAATTATCTTTGCGTCATCTGTGTTGATGTTCCCTGTGACGATTGCGCAATTTATTGACAATGAATATGTTCATAAAGCTGCGAATCTCTTTACATGGGGTACGCCGTTACAAACGGCATTGTATGCATTATTGATTTTTATCTTTACGTATTTCTATACTGCAATCTCTATCAACATTACAGATATGGCAGATAATATGAAAAAATACGGTGGTTTTATCCCAGGTATTCGTGCGGGTAAACCAACTGCTGATTATGTGGATAACGTGATGACCAAGATCACTTTGGCTGGCGCTGTATTCTTAGCTGTCGTTGCTATTATACCGAATTTCCTCGGTAGTATTACCGGCGTCCAAGGCGTATACTTTGGTGGTACGGCTCTCCTTATCGTTGTAGGTGTAGCACTTGATACAATGCAACAAATTGAGTCGCTCATGGTAACACGCCACTATAAAGGCTTTGTGAAATAGGAGGGAAACAATATGTATATTCTATTAATGGGACCTCCTGGTGCTGGTAAAGGCACTCAGGCAGCTCGACTTATTGAAAAATACGGTATTCCCCAAATTTCAACAGGTGATATGTTCCGCGCTGCGATTAAGAACGAAACACCTCTTGGAGTTGAGGCTAAGAAATACATCGATGCCGGTCAATTGGTACCTGACAGTGTAACTGTTGGTATCGTACGTGATCGCTTGGTGAAAGATGACTGCAAATCTGGATTTATTCTTGATGGATTCCCAAGAACAACAGCACAAGCTGTGTCCTTGGATGCAATCCTTAAAGAATTAGGAATTTCTTTGGACGCTGTACTTAACTTAAACGTTCCTTCCGAGGAATTAGTTAAACGTATTAGCGAACGAGCTGTTCTAGAAAATCGTGCTGATGATAACCCTGAAACAGTACAGAAACGTCTAGCTGTGTACGAAGAATCTACTAAACCTTTGATCGACTACTATCGTAATAGCGGTTTGTATGAAGAAATTAACGGTTTACAAGATGTAGACGCAGTATTTGCTGACATCATTAAGGCTTTGGAGAAATAATCCATGATTATTTTGAAATCGCCCCATGAAATTGAATGTATCCGCAAGGCAAGTAAGCTTACAGCAGACACGTTGTCCTTGTTAGTAGAAAAGGCTAAACCTGGCATCACGACGCTTGAGTTAGATACAATTGCCGAAGAATATATTCGCAGCCACGGTGGTATACCAAGTTGTAAAGGGTACTATGGATTCCCTGCTACAATCTGTGCTTCTATCAATGATGAAGTTGTTCATGGTATTCCGAGCGCTAAGCGTAAGCTTAAAAACGGTGATGTCCTCAGTATTGATCTTGTATCATCTATTGATGGATATCACGGCGATTCGGCTGTGACGATTCCTATCGGTCACGTCAAACCAGATGTGATGAAATTGTTAAAAGTTACAGAAGAAAGTCTGTTCAAGGGAATTGAACAAGTGAAAGTTGGCAACCGTATCGGTGCTATCGGTCACGCTGTTCAAACGTATTGTGAGAAACATGGTTACGGCGTCGTTCGCGACTTCGTAGGTCATGGTTTAGGCCGCGAAATGCATGAAGATCCGCAAATACCAAACTATGGTAGTCCTGATCAAGGACCTTTAATGAAACCAGGTATGGTATTGTGTATTGAACCGATGATTACAATGGGTAGTTATCGTGTTCATGTATTAGGGGATGACTGGACAGCAGTTACCGTAGATGGTAAACCTGCTGCTCATTTCGAACATACAGTGGTTGTTACAGAAAACGGCCCTGAAATATTAACCATGCGTGATGAACCGCGGTTAATTAAATAAAACAGGTAACCGGAGGAAAAGATATGTCAAAAGAAGACGTTATTGAGGTGGAAGGTACGGTAGTTGAGGCTTTACCGAATGCCATGTTCCAAGTTGAATTGGAAAATGGTCATATCGTATTGGCTCATGTGTCAGGTAAAATGCGTATGAATTTTATCCGTATTCTTCCTGGTGATAAAGTTACTATGGAACTGACACCGTATGACTTAAATCGTGGTCGCATCACCTATCGCTTCAAATAAGCATAGGGTCCACAAAGGAGGTACTAATGAAGGTTCAACCATCAGTTAAAAAGATATGCGAAAAATGTAAAATCATTAAACGCAAAGGCCGTGTAATGGTTATTTGCGAAAATCCAAAACATAAACAAAAACAAGGATAATCTGATAGGAGGTGGATGATTAGATGGCACGTATCGCCGGTGTAGATTTACCTCGTGATAAACGAGTGGAAATTGGTTTAACTTATATTTATGGTATTGGTCCAACTTTAGCATCTGAAATCATTGCTAAAACTGGCATCAATCCTGACACACGTGTTCGTGATCTTTCTGAAGATGAAGTAGCGAAAATCCGTGAATTGTTAGATGCTGATTACAAAGTTGAAGGTGACCTTCGTCGTGAAGAAGCTCTTAACATTAAACGCTTAATTGAAATCAACTCCTATCGAGGCAAACGTCATCGTATGGGTTTACCACTTCGTGGTCAACGTACTAAAACGAATGCACGTACTCGCAAAGGTCCTAGAAAAGCAATTGCTGGTAAAAAGAAATAAGATAAAGGAGGGATAAAGCGTGGCTAAAAAAGTTGTTAGAACTAAAAGAAAAGAAAAGAAACATATTGAATCCGGTGCGGCTCATATTCGTTCTACATTCAATAACACTATCGTAACTTTGACAGATACAAACGGTAATGCGTTGTCTTGGGCTTCCGCTGGTGGCTTGGGCTTCCGTGGTTCCCGTAAATCCACTCCATTCGCTGCTCAAATGGCTGCTGAACAAGCTGCTAAAGCTGCAATGGAACATGGTCTTCGCACTGTTGAAGTATTCGTAAAAGGTCCTGGATCCGGCCGTGAAGCTGCAATCCGTGCTTTACAAGCTGCAGGTCTTGAAGTTACTTCCATTAAAGACGTAACTCCAATTCCTCACAATGGTTGTCGCCCTCCAAAACGCCGTCGTGTATAATTAATAGCGGCCGATTTGATACGGTGCTATAATTAAACTATGAACGTGTGTTGTATAGGAGGATGT
>NZ_CALJSP010000042.1:0-5622 GCF_937975875.1 Veillonella dispar
GTGAAAAACGTCGATAACGACTTGGCATGTTAGAAATATTTTGCAATGCCATAGCATCTTCTAATTCTTCTAACTCATTTTCATCAGTAATTTCTTTTTTGATCATACCTAAGAAAATTTCTACCAAGCGAAGAGCTTCTTCAACAGATTTACCCTTAATAATATCAATCATCATAGATGCAGACGCTTGACTGATAGCACAACCAGAACCGGTGTAAGCAGCATCTTTGATAATGCCATCTTCTACGTTGAGTTGTAATGTTAGATCATCACCACAACTAGGGTTATGGCCATGTTCAGAATTTGTAAAATGAGCTAACTCATGTTTATTACGCTTATCTTGGTTATGTTCCAAAATAAGTTCCGTATATAATTGATCCATTTCCATTGATGGTAAATCTCCTAATCTTTAAAACCCATTACTGAACGAACTGTCTTTAATACTTCAAGGAAAGCATCTAAATCTTCCTTACGAGTATATAAGTACATGCTTAGACGAGTGGATGCAGATACGTTGTAGAATGCACCTAATGGTTGTGCACAATGGTGTCCAGAACGAACACAAATGCCTTTAGAGTCCAAAATCGTAGCTACATCATGAGGATGTACATCATCTACAGTGAATGCAATTACACCATGTTTTTCCTTAGGATTTTGAGAGCCAATTACGTGAACGTGAGGCAATGCAACAATCTTAGGAAGAATATATGCTACAAGTTCCTCTTCATAGGCTTCAATAGCATCCATGCCAAAGGATTCTAAATAATCAATTGCCGCATGTAAGGAAACGGCGCCATCAGCATTTGGTGTACCTGCTTCAAACTTATATGGAAGCTCATTGAATGTAGCAGTTTGCTCTTTTACATACTCAATCATATCGCCACCCAATAGGAATGGAGGCATAGCTTCTAATAGTTCACGTTTACCATAGAGTACACCAATACCTTGGGATGCACACATTTTATGGCCAGAGAATACGAAGAAATCGCAATCTAATGCTTGAACGTCGATTTTTTTATGAGGTGTAGATTGAGCACCATCGAGAACTACTACAGCACCTACGGAATGCGCTTTTTCAGTTAATTCTTTTACAGGGAATTCCATACCAAGCACGTTACTAACATGAGCAAAGGCAACAATTTTAGTGTTCTCATCAATTTTATTGATTTCACCATCTTTTAAATGCCCATGTTCATCAAGGTACATATATTCTAAGGTTGCCCCGGTTTGTTCTGCTACATATTGCCATGTTACAAGATTGGCATGATGTTCCGCAACAGTAATGACAATCTTGTCACCTTTCTTCACATTATGAAGACCATAGCTATGAGCAATTAAGTTCATAGATTCTGTACTATTACGTGTAAATACAACTTCTTCACGCTCACGTGCATTGATAAATTCAACTACGCGATCCCGTGCATTTTCATAGTCTTCAGATGCTTCAATCGCCAAAATATGAGAACCACGATGTGGATTACCATTACGTTGTGTCATATGTTCCACAACACGGTCAATTACGGACTGTGGAATTTGTGCAGTAGCACCGCTATCTAAATAGATAACGCGGTGCCCATTATGCTCTTTATGTAATATAGGAAAGTCTTTGTATGCTTCTGCAATTGGTCTCATAAAAACGCCTCTTTAAATTTTATTACGTACAGCTGCTAACGCTGCTTCTTCAATCGTTTCATCACCAATGCGATCAATAATAGGTCGAATCATAGATTCAACAATAATATGTTTTGCTTCTACTTCACTAAAGCCACGGCTCATGATGTAGAACAATTTATTATGATCAATTTGGCCTGCACTTGCTGCATGGTTACCAACTACATTATCTTCTTTACACAATAATAGAGGTAAAGAAATAGATTTTACAGTTGGATCTAACAATAAGCAAGTATCTTCTTCCGCACCTTCAGAAGCTGTTGCACCATGAAGGAAATCAAGAGTACCACGGAAAGATTTTTTAGAATTGCCACTAAGAGCACCTAATGTATGAATATCACTGAAGGATTTTTTACCACCATGACTCATAATCATGGAGATATCAAATTTTTGTTCTTCGTTACCAAGATAAGCAATATCATGAACCATACGAGATTCTTGACCTACTAAATCGTGATAGTAATTCAAGATGTTTTCACTACCACCAATTTCAATATTGATGTATTCTACATCTGCTTTATCTTCTAATTTAGTGTATCGATGCTCGATATGTTGTACATGTTCAGGTAAAAGATTTACCTTTTTCACTACAACTTTACCGCCTTCTTTTACATCGTATTCATTTAGATAGCTAACATTTGTTAAAGCTTCACCAGTGCCAGTTACATAGAATTGTACCTCTAGTTCTGCCCCTTCACCAACGATGAATTGGAAACGGTTAGCTACACGTGCATTAGCATCAATGCGGATGCCTACAACTTCCTTTTCCTTAGCAGGAACATTGATAGCATAACCTTCTGCATTATCCACCAATGCTTGAACAGCATCCTTATTAGCACCTTCATATTTAGCATTTAACAGTGCTGTTCCTGTAGGCAATGGTGAAAGTATATTTTGATTCGCTTCTACAGCGATGGATTGTACAGATGTATCTTCTCCAGCTAGAGAGCTTACAGTATGGTTAACACGCAACCATCTGAATGTCGGTCTAGGGAGTTCATTAAATAGTAATTCGCTCATAATTCCTCCTTAACCGATAGAACCTTCTAATTCAAGATTGATTAGATTGTTCATTTCTACTGCATACTCAAGTGGTAATTCTTTGGAGATTGGCTCAACGAAACCACGAACGAGCATTGCACGAGCTTCTTCTTCGCTAATACCACGTGTCATGAGATAGAAAATCGCTTCGTCGGAAATACGACCGATTTTAGCTTCATGACCTAAATCCACATTATCGTTTTCTACGATAATAGCTGGAATTGTATCAGATTGAGACTCTGCATCAAGCATCAAGGATTCACAAGATACAGTCGCTTTGGAATGTTCTGCTTTAGGGCCAATTTTCAAAAGTCCACGGTAAATAGCAGCACCACCGGATTTGGAAATAGATTTAGAGTTTACATTACTTGTTGTATATGGTGCATTATGTACCACTTTACAACCTGTATCAAGGAATTGTCCTTCACCTGCGAATGTTACACCTGTAAATTCAGCATGTGCACCTTCACCGTTAAGAATACTCATTGGATACAAGCAAGAAACTTTGGAACCAAAGGAGCCAGATACCCATTCGATTGTACCATTTTTACCTACTACACAACGTTTTGTGTTAAGGTTGTACATGTTCTTGGACCAGTTTTCAATTGTAGAGTAACGCAATGTAGCATTGTCTTTAACGAACAATTCAACAGCGCCTGCATGAAGGTTAGATACATCGTATTTAGGAGCAGAACAACCTTCGATAAAGTGCAATTTAGCACCTTCTTCTACGATGATCATCGTATGTTCGAACTGACCAGCACCTGGTGCATTCAAGCGGAAGTAAGATTGCAATGGAATCTCTACTTGTACGCCTGCTGGAACGTATACGAAGGAACCGCCAGACCAAACTGCACCATGAAGAGCAGCCCATTTATGGTCTGTAGGTGGAATTAATGTCATCCAGTATTTTTTTACGATTTCTTCATGCTCATGTAATGCTGTTTCAATATCAGTATAGATAACACCTTGTTTAACAAGATCTTCTTGAATACTGTGGTAAACAACTTCAGAGTCATATTGAGCACCAACACCTGCAAGAGATGTTTTTTCCGCTTCTGGAATACCTAAGCGGTCAAAAGTACTTTTAATTTCTTCTGGAACTTCGTCCCAGTTTTCTTTCATATCTACTTTAGGCTTAACATAAGTATGGATATTAGCCATATCTAAGCCAGAAATATCAGGAATCCAATTTGGAATCCCCATGCGATTGTAGATTTCTAAAGATTTCAAACGGAAGTCAAGCATCCATTCAGGTTCATTTTTATTAGACCAAATTTCACGGATAATATCTTCTGTTAAACCAGCATCAGAAATATAAGAATATTCAAAGTCATTCTTAATATCGTAGACACCACGGTCCATATCCGCGACTTGGGTTTTCTTTCTTTCTTCCATTGTGCCTCCTATGCTAATGCTTTGTATGCGTCGTAACCTTTTTCTTCGATTTCACGTACAAGAGAAGCATCACCAGTTTTAACGATCTTACCATTGATCAATACATGAACGAAATCAGGTTTTAATTTTTGCAAGATTTGGTTATGGTGAGTGATGATCAATACAGCATTTTCTTCGTTGTGGAAACGTTGTACACCTTCAGATACGATACGAACCGCATCTACGTCAAGGCCGGAGTCTGTTTCATCAAGAATAGCCAATTTAGGATTTAAAATGGACATTTGAAGAATTTCATTTTTCTTGCGTTCACCACCGGAGAAGCCTTCATTTACATAACGTTGTGCATAAGACACATCGAAGGATAATTCATCCATTTTTTCTTTCAATTCTTTTTTGAAAGATAAAGCACGTACATTTTCACCAGTAATTGTAGATTTCGCAGTACGGATGAAGTTTTCTACTGTAATGCCAGGAATAGAAATTGGATTTTGGAAGGACATAAAGATACCTGCTTTCGCACGATCATTTACTGCATCTTCCGTAATATCTTTACCATCAAAAATGATAGAACCGCTATCTACTGTATATGTAGAGTTACCCATGATTGCATTAGCAAGTGTAGATTTACCAGCACCATTTGTCCCCATCACAACATGAATTTCACCTTTATTAATTGTTAAGTTGATACCTTTCAAGATTTGTTTATCTTCAACGGATACCTTTAAATCTTTTATCTGAAGTAATTCAGCCAAAATATTCACTCCTTTTTATTATGTATCCTCAATATCGAGGCATACAATCGTTATATGTAAAACGTATATACTGACACATATAAAAAGGCGGTACGCACTAACGTGAATACCGCCGTAATTCTCGCCAACTTAGCAAGTATGTGCATAACAATCTACAATTATTATACATTCTTATCTAAATGATAGCAAGATATTCCTACTAAAATATACAGGAATTAAAAGAATATCATATATTACATATATTGATAGGCTTTTAATAATATTCATTCTCATCCTATTCGATTCTCAATATTAAATTATAGGTTAGAGAAATCGAGGGTGCCAAACAAATCATCATATGTTTCAGCACGACGAATTTGTGTAACAGAGCCATCTTTATGTAATAACAACTCAGCAGAACGCAATTTACCATTATAGTTAAAGCCCATGGAATGACCATGTGCACCAGCATCATGAATGATGATACGATCGCCAATATCAATTTTTGGCAATTCACGTTGGATAGCAAACTTATCGTTATTTTCACATAAGGAGCCTGTTACATCATATACATGGTCCTTAGGCTCATTTTCTTTACCCATTACAGTAATATGGTGATAAGAACCATATAATGCTGGACGCATAAGATTTGCCATGCAAGAATCAAGACCAATGTAATGACGATAAATATCTTTTTTGTGAATCGCTGTAGAAACTAGATAACCAAATGGACCTGTAACCATACGACCACATTCATAAGCTAATGCTACATCACCAAGAC
>NZ_CALJSP010000043.1:0-33068 GCF_937975875.1 Veillonella dispar
TTCTTAAGCCTAATCTGTGCCATCTTTAAACATTTCTCTTTTTAAGAAGAAGTTACCATTCATGATACCATAAAATATAAGTTTTATTTTTTATTTTAAAGGAGTGATTTTATGCCACTTATTGACTTAGCGTTAGTCAACGATGTATGGACATTGAAACTGTCCATGATCCAAACTGTAGGCCTCGCTGTAATCACGTTATTCATTGGTACTTGGATTAACAAACATTCCAAGTTCTTACAACGTATGTGTATGCCTGCACCAGCTGTAGGGGCTTTGCCATTCGCATTCTTAACTGCTATTCTTTCTTACTACAAGATTTTGAACATTACCTTTGAAGGTTCCCTACAAACATTCTTAATGCTTGCCTTCTTTACCACTATCGGTTTGATGGCTTCTTTGAAAGTCCTCAAAAAAGGCGGTATCTTCATTATCTTCTTCTTCCTCGCTTGTGCAGTATGGATTGTTGTACAAAATACAGCAGGTATTATGATTGCTAAAGCTTTAGGTATTGAACCAATCATCGGTATTATGGCTGGTTCCGTATCCATGATTGGTGGTCTTGGTACTGCTGGCGCCTTCGGTCCATATTATGAACAATTGCTTGGTATCCCTGGTACAGCATCCGCAGCGGTTGCAGCCGCAACATTCGGCATGGTAGCTGGTACAATTCTCGGTGCTCCTGTAGGTGAACGCATTATTAAAATGCACAAAGTTAAAACACCTTACGAAAACCCAGAGTTAATGGAAGATGAAGGCATTGACATGATCGAAGATCACGTTGAAAGTGGTGGCAAACAATTCAATTCCCAAGACCTTTTAACAATCTGTATGTGGATTGGCCTTGCTTTAGGTATCGGTACTATCGTAAGTGCTGGTTTGTCTATCTTAACTCCACTACCTGCATATATCGGTGCAATGATTTGTGCAGCTGTAATCCGTAACTTCGGTGACTTCACTAAAGCTTACAAAATCAACGATGCAGCTCTTGATGCAGTATCCAATGTAGCATTATCTCTATTCGTAACTATGGCTATCAATAGCTTGAAACTAGTTCAATTAATCGATCTTGCTTTACCTCTTATTACAATCTTAGTTGCACAAATGGTACTTATCTGTGTATTTGCATACCTTATCTACTTCCTATTTGGTCGCAACTACGATGCAGTTATGCTTGGTTCTGGTGCCATCGGCTTCGGCTTAGGTGCTACACCAAATGCATTGGTTAATATGTTATCCTTAGCAAGTAAACATGGTCCATCCCCTCGTGCATGGCTTGTAGTTTCCTTGGTAGGTGCATTCTTAATCGACTTTGCTAATGCTTTCCTAATTACAACAATGGCTGGCATTCTTTACTAAATAAAAAGGACCCATTCGGGTCCTTTTTTTTATGAAAAGAGCTCATTAGAATGATATGGTATCAATCTAATGAGCTCTTTTTACATTATCCTATTTAATTAAGGCCGCCCATGCATTGGCTACATCAGCAAACTCTTGAAGGGTAAAAGTCTCCCCTCTTCGTTGACCATCGATATTTGCTTTTGCTAATAACTCTTCGATTCTATCTTTTGATAAGCCCGTTGTTTTCATTGTATTAGCAAATGTTTTCCGTCGTTGCGCAAAACCAGCTTTCACAACCCGGAAGAATAGTTTCTCATCAATAACATCAACAGGAGGCTTGTCACGCAATACACAACGAATAACAGAGCTCGTTACAGCTGGAGCCGGTAAGAAAGATTTAGGCGGTACATCAAGTACAATATCAGGCTCAGTATAGTACTGTACAGCTACAGACAATGCACCATAATCCTTTGTACCTGGCTTAGCCACCATACGCAAGGCCACCTCTTTTTGCACCATTACAACAAGGCGTTCTATGGGTAATTTACTTTCCAATAGAGACATAATAATAGGTGTTGTAATATAGTATGGCAAATTAGCAACCACTTTAAATGGTTTATGGTTCATAATGGTTGGCACATCGAGTTTCAACACATCCCCATGGACAATACGTACATTGTCATAGGAAGCCAATGTAGTATCTAGAACCTCTAATAAGCGACGGTCTAACTCAATGGCCGTTACATCAGCACCACTTTGTGCTAACCCCTGTGTCAATGTGCCAATACCAGGACCTACCTCTAGTACAGGTTCACCAGGTGTCAATTCCGCAGCATGTACAATTTCGTCTACAATACCTCTCTTAATAAGAAAGTTCTGCCCTAATTTCTTACTCATTTTAATATCGAAGCGTTTACATATATAATGTACTACTTCAGGGCTTGCAATTACTGATTCTAACATCTTAACTCCTATTTTAACTATTTACAGCCTCTTCAAAAGCATCTCGACTTATACCATAGTGATTTAAACGGTATAAAAACTGTTTCCCATTGCCATAACCAATGCCTAACTTAGCCCCAATAACCGCACGGCGAGCAGCACTATCAGGCATACCTGATAACCCATGACGAACTAGATCTACCATAGAAAATTCGTTAGATGATTCCAAGGATTCTACATGTAATGTGGATAAAGCCTTTCTAATGGATTCTGGAGATGCTTGTTCTATGCCAATATCATCATTTGCAAACGCTTCATCACGAGGGACAAAAGCATGCTGTGCATTAGGGAATTTTTTTGTTAATACACGACGAATTCTCTCCCCTGCTGTATCAGGATCGGTTAATATGATAATACCTCGCTTTTCATAAGCTACACGAATCATATCAATAACACCTTTACGAAGTGTAAAACCCTCTGTAGCAATACAGTCTGCTTCTACGGCTTGTGCAATACGTTGTATATCAGATTTTCCTTCTACTACGATGACTTGTTTAAGCATAGGTCCTCCTTTATTCTATTAGTACATTGTAACATATATATAACATTGCTTAAATACTTATAATCGAGTAGTATAAGTAGTGTAATATATAAAAGGAGGCCATTATGACCTTACAACAATTAAAGTATGTCACAACAATTGCAAATATAGGCAGTATTAGTGAAGCTGCTAAGAGACTCTTCGTGTCTCAACCAAGTCTAACAAAGGCTATTAAGGAATTGGAAAAGGAAATGGGCATTACCATTTTCGACCGTACCAATAAAGGGATTACTGTTTCTAAAGAAGGGGAACGTTTCCTCGGCTATGCACGCCAAGTACTAGAGCAAGCCGCTTTATTGGAAGAGCAATATAAAAGCCAAAGCGGTGGTAAAAAACAATTCTCTGTTTCTACGCAACATTACTCCTTTGCGGTTAACGCCTTTGTAGAGCTTTTAAAAGGCGCAGGCATCGATCAATATGATGTATCCTTACGAGAAACTCAAACCTATGAGATTATTGATGACGTAGCTCATATGAAGAGTGAGATTGGATTGCTCTATTATAATGATTTTAATAGACCTGTACTAGAGAAATTAATTCACACTAATGAATTAACATTTACAGAGTTATTTACTGCACACCCACATATTTTCATAGGCAAAAACCATCCACTAGCTAATAAAAAGGTTGTATCTATGGACGAATTAGAGGAATATCCATATATCTCCTTTGAGCAAGGCGATCACAACTCTTTCTATTTCTCTGAAGAAATTTTTAGTACCGTTGTACGACCAAAACATATTCGTGTACGCGATAGAGCTTCCCTCTTTAGTTTATTGCTTGGTCTAGATGGATATACCGTATCTAGTGGTGTTATCGATGAAGAAGTAAACGGAGAGAATATTATCTCTGTTCCTCTCGCCGAAGAAGGTTTGATGCATATCGGTTACATTACCAATAACAAAATGCATCGCAGTCGTTTAGGGCAAGAATATATTCAAGCCTTAGAACAGTATGTAGGCAACTACGGTAGACATATTAAACTACCTGAAACAAAAGAATAATATTGTAGGATTCTTGATTATAGTTCAACTACTCTACATAATAGTGTAACTTTAAATAAAAGCACTCTCGATTTTGAACTGTACCTCGAAAAATTGTGTCCAATTTTTGGGGTGCAGTTCATTTAGAGAGTGCTTTTTAATATATGTAGGAAATCTAACTGCTAACAACTAAACCAAAGAAAAGCATAAGATAGAATAAGATATGCCACAACTGAGTTGATACTATATTACTTTTACATCTCGATATAACTGAAGCACAAAAATAACCCTCTGATATAACTTAAAACTATATACAACATCAATATATTGATATTTTTATATATGCTCATCCTTAGTTATAATAAACCTATCGAATTTATCGGTTTTACCGTTTATATAAGGAGGATTTTATTTATGTCCAAACAATTAGCACCATTCCATTTTGATATCGTAGGTTCCTTCCTACGCCCAGCAGAATTAAAAGAAGCTCGTGAAGCTTTTACAAAAGGAAATATTACAAGAGAAGAGCTAACAGCTGTTGAAGATCGTCTTATTACAGACCTCATTCAAAAACAAAAAGCTGCAGGTCTTCCTGTTATTACTGATGGTGAATTCCGCCGTGCATACTGGCACTTAGATTTTATGTGGGGATTCAATGGCGTAAAAGAAATTGAACTTGAACACGGTTACAAATTCGTTGGTCAAGAAACAGCGCCAGGCTCCCTCGCCCTTACTGGTAAAATTACAGGTACTAACCATCCATTTGTAGAACATTTCAAATTTATAAAACAATTTGAAGATGAACATACTACAGCTCGTCAAACAATTCCTGCGCCATCCCAATTCTTAGCTGAATTATTCCGCGAAGATAATGGTATCACAACACGCTCCTTCTACCCTGATTTAGAAGAATTAATTCAAGACATTGCTGCTGCATACCGTCAAGTAATTAAAGACCTCTATGAAGCAGGTTGCCGCAACATCCAATTTGATGATTGCACTTGGGGTATGTGCTGTGACCACGCTTACTGGACTGGTCGCCAAAAAGATAAAAGTATTACTATTGAAGGCGAAACAGCTAAGTACCTACGCTTAAACAACTTAGCACTTGAAGGTCGGCCTCATGATTTGGCGTTCACAACGCATGTATGCCGTGGTAATTATAACTCTACTTGGGCTGCTAGTGGTGGTTATGAACCAGTTGCACCAATTCTATTCGCTAAAGAAAATGTAGATGCATACTATCTAGAATTTGATGATGACCGCTCTGGTGGCTTTGAACCATTGCGTGAAGTGTCTCCTAATAAAAAGGTCGTATTAGGTCTTATTACATCTAAACGTCCAGAATTAGAGGATAAAGAGGTTATCAAAGAACGTATTAAAGAAGCTACAAAATATATTCCACTCGATAGACTTTGCCTATCCCCTCAATGTGGCTTTGCATCTTGTGAAATCGGCAACCAATTGACCGAAGAGCAACAATGGGCTAAACTTGCATTAGTAAAAGAAATAGCTCATGAAGTTTGGGGTGATTAAATGAACGAACATACTATATATTTAGGCGGCGGTTGTTTCTGGGGCCTTCAAGGGTATATCAGAAAAATCTCTGGCGTGATTTCCACTGAAGTAGGCTATGCAAATGGTCCTACGGAAAATCCAAGTTATGAAGATGTCTGTCATGATAGCGGTCACGTGGAAGCACTAAAGGTTACATACGATGCAGATGTACTTTCCTTAGATCACTTAATTCAATACTTCTTACGCGCTATCGATCCATTCAGCATTAATAAACAAGGTGGCGACGTAGGCATTCAATACCGAACTGGTATTTACTATATAGATAAAGCCGATAAGGCTATTATTGAAAGTACTTTAGCTCGTGCGCAATCCTTCGAAGGAAAGCCCTTTGCTATTGAAGTATTACCTCTATCTAATTACTATTCTGCAGAGGAATATCACCAAGATTACTTAAATAAAAACCCTACTGGTTATTGTCATATTCCACTAGGCCTATCTGATGAACCACTTGTAGATGATAACGCCTATAATAAACCTTCTAAGGAAGAGCTCAAGGCTTTGTCTCCACAGGAGTTCGAAGTTACACAGAACTCTGCTACCGATGCGCCGTTCAGCCATGATTTAACTGATGAATTCAAACCAGGACTGTACGTAGATATCACTACAGGAGAACCCCTCTTCGTGTCCGCCCATAAATTTGAATCTCACTGTGGTTGGCCTAGCTTCACAAAGCCAATCGCAAAGGATGTTATTAAATACTATCAAGATGACTCTCATGGCATGAATCGGATTGAAGTTCGCAGCCGCATTGGTAATGCCCATTTAGGCCATGTATTTGAAGATGGCCCTAATGGTTCATTGCGCTACTGTATCAATGGATCATCTTTACGATTTATCCCTAAAGATGAATTAAAAGGTACAAAGTACGAATATCTAATTCCATATATCGAAGACTAAAAAAGGACGCCTTAATCATAAGGCGTCCTTTTACTATATCTATTGTGATTACTCACTTACTGAGCTAAGTAGGTCCAATAAAAAAAAGGATATATCTTATAGATATACCCTCTAAATCATCATATTAGTCCAATACGTACACTGTAACGTCTTGGCGACCAAAGTCCATAGCCTCACCATAAGAGTCCATTACAAGGTCAATTTTGTTACCCACAATGGCACCGCCTGTATCGGCAGCAATAGCTTCACCGTAACCAGGGATAAATAAACGTGTACCCAATGGAATAACATCTGGGTCAACCGCTGCAATACCGCGTACTGCAGGTACACCCGTTGCCGTAATACCAGCACCATCACCATCGCCAGCAAGGTAAGCAGAAGCTTCCATTACGATAGCACGAGATGAGCGACCAGCAATATTACGAGATGTAGTCACTTCACGAGTACCTTCTTTAATAATAGTAGGTACCATTTCGCGTTGTATTACTTTAGATACGTCATTAGTCTTAATAACCGTACCATTACTATATAATGTTTCACGTTGCACTCGTTCTAAACCAGGTTGACCAACTTGAACAACCTCTTCTTCACCTTGTGCCATTGTATCATCTTTTTGTCGAATTACTTGAATAGCAATTTCTTGATCTACAGTAGACAAGGATCGACTAGTTACTTGTGCAATAGTAATATGTGTACCACTTAATACAGAACCATTTGCATCGCCTACTACAGCGTAGTTAGGCATTTTGAAACCAAGTTCATTAGCAACGCCTTGTGCAGTTGTTTCTGTTGTGAAAACAGCTCTAGTCTTACCATTAACAGTTACATAAACTGGAATGGCACGTACAACAGTTAATGTTGTACCATTTTGAACAGATGTTGAGCTGGAAATAACTTTATCATTTGGATTTAATTTAACCCCAGCATCGCGTACGATACCTTCGTTAGAATTTAAATGTGTTCTAACAGTGTGTGCTGCACCATCTACCATAACGGTAACGGTTTTATCATTATAAGAAAAACCTGTCATAGTTACAGCTGTTACAATCAATCCAGCAACAACAGACGAAATATATCGTTTGTGTGTCTTATGAATTCTCATATTGTAATCCCTCCTGTAATGTAATTATTCTACTACAGATAGATATAACCTGTCAAACACCAAAGGTTAACAATAGGAGATAAACCTATGTAAATTCTGACTTTTCATTAATATAATTTTCTATTTTTTTACAAAAAGTCCACTGCATACGTACATATCTATATTTTTTAATACTATACAATATATTCCGAATTGTGTACATATATACGATACCACTACCATATATAGTATGCTAGAATTTTTTATAACATAAATTGTATTTTTATGTGTTTTTCAATTGTTACCAAAATTTTCTACATATCAGAAAACTTCATTTTTATCTCATTTTTAAATATGTATACATGTAAAAAAGCCTGTAAAAACAGGCTTTTTCAGTATTATATAAATGTATTAAAATTCATCATTCAACACTATGTGTGAATTTCATCATTTATTCATCTTAAACATTGGTTGTAAACGCTCAATGACGGTCATCGATTCCTTGTGTTCTCGAGCAATAGCTTCTTTCATAAGTTCCTCTTGAGCAGAAATTGGATGTTCTCTATCATTAATTTTACGATACGAGCCATCTGCTCTCATAATATGAGCTTTTAAGGTATCTTCTAAATATAAATCTAAAATACCTTTAACGCGCTCCTTATGCCGTTTATCTTCAATAGGAATCATAAGTTCTACACGTTCATTTAAATTTCTCGGCATCCAGTCTGCACTAGATAGGAATAGACTTTCATTCCCCCCATTATGGAAATAGAATAAACGATGATGTTCTAAGAAACGCCCTACGACGGAACGAACCGTTATATTATCACTAACACCTGCAATGCCAGGCCGTAGTGTACAGATACCACGAACGATAAGATCAATACGAACACCTGCAGCAGAAGCTTCATATAGTTTAGCAATGACTTCTTTATCGAGCAAGGAATTCATTTTGCCAATGATATATGCCTCTTCTCCCTGTTTTGCGAATTCGATTTCACGGTCAATCAATTCCATTATCTTTTCCCGCAAATTTAAAGGGGCTACAATAAATTTATTCCAAATTGGAGGATCGGAATAACCAGAAATTAAATTGAAGAAGCGAGATGCATCGTCGCCATATTCATCATTACATGTGAATATGCCACAGTCCGTATACATTCGTGCTGTCTTGCCATTATAGTTACCTGAAGCTAGGTGAACATAACGCCTAATACCCGCATCTTCCCTGCGAACAACCATGGTAATCTTGGAGTGAGTTTTAAGTCCTTTCAAGCCATAAATAACATGGCAGCCAGCCTTTTCTAGACGGCGTGCCATATGAATATTATTTTCTTCATCAAACCGTGCTTTAACCTCCATAAGTACGGTTACTTGCTTGCCATTATCAGCCGCTTTTATAAGTGAAGCTATAATAGGCGAATCGCCACTGACGCGATATAATGTTTGTTTAATAGCCAATACATCTGGATCCGTAGCTGCTTGTGCTATAAATTGTTCTACCACCGCAAAAGACTCAAAGGGATGGTGAACAAATAAGTCTTGCTTTCCAATAACAGAGAATAGACTTTCCCCTTCATGATCTACTAATTCACTAGGAAGTTTAGGTTCAAATGGAGCATAACGAAGATGATCTAGACCTGGATAGTTACAGAAATCAAAATACATACGACAATCAAGATGACCATCTATACGGTATACATCCTTTGGCTCTAATTCAACGCTGGTGAGTACAAAGTCTAACAGATTATCCTTTACATCACCACAAACCTCTAATCGTACCGCATCACCACGACGTCGACGACGCAAAGATGCTTCTACCTCAGAAAGCAAATCTGTTGCTTCTTCTTCATCAATTTCTAAATCCGCATCACGAGTTATACGGAACACCATAAAATCTTCTATACCATAACCTTGGAAGAATTGAATAGCATAATATGTAATCACATCCTCCAAATATACAAAGCGATGTTCCTTATTGCTACGGCTTGGTATTTCAATGATACGATTTAGTACAGACGGAATTGGTAAGATTGCGATTTTATAATCTTTTGTACCATCTGGCAATACTTGAAAAATACGTACAATGGCATTAATAGTATGGTTTGTTAAAAATGGAAATGGATGTCCAGAGTCAACGGCTAGAGGTGTTACAACCGGGTAGATATGTTCTTCAAAATAGTGCCGTAACCAAGCCTTTGATTTTACGTCTAACTGATCTGGATAGGTAAAATAAAATCCATGAGATTCTAATTCACACAATACATTCTTTAAATATGTACTTTGCATCGATACGAGGCGCTGTACAGACTCATCAATAGCCTTTAACTGTGCCTTAGCATCCATATGAGCCGCATCGTACTTAACAATACCATTAACCACTTGATGACGTAACCCAGCCACACGAATCATAAAGAACTCATCTAAATTAGAGCTAGCAATAGCAATAAATCGAAGTCGTTCTAATAAAGGAGTATTAGTATCAATAGACTCTAATAAAACGCGCTGATTAAACTTTAACCAAGATAATTCACGGTTAAAATAATACTTTGCATTACTGAACATGACGATCCCCTCCCCTTACTAGTACAATTTCCATACCAAATATCTCTGTAAAATATTCCGAATCACGGTCAAAGGTCCACCATTCTAATGAAATATCCTCATTAGTACGACAGAATACATAAAGTACATTATCTCGTTCTTCTAATGTTACTTCAGAGATTTTTTGGTTACTACCTGCATCGAGTGCACAAGCAACCCGAATGATGGCTACCAGCTTGGTAACTTGAATTTTTTGTAATTCTGTTAATGCATTGAAATATGCGTCGTCATCATTTGGAGTTCCCTTGTAGTGGTAATACACAACATTAGCAACTACTTGTTTTTCTTCTTCTGAAAGGCCAAATATATCTGTCCCCATTACAATATGATACGCATGCTCTCCATGATTTCGTAAATTAACGAACTTGCCTACAGAACAAAGAATGGCTGCAATACGACATAGATAGCCCCACCGTTCTGGTAAACCTTTATGTCGCAATGCTTTACAGAATAAGGAGCTAAATCGCTCTACCTCGGCATCATGAATTCGGTCTGTATGATATCTTGCAGCAACAGCACGCGCTAACTGTGCATTTTGTTCGCGCAATTGATACATAAACGGATTATTCTCGGTTTCCACACCGTAGAACCAACTAATGCCTTGAGAGAATGAAAAGCTACTGAAAATTAATGATTTAGGTTCTATGGCCGTAATGATTTCATTAAATAAAATCATGGTAGGCATTAAAATATTGGCCTTATATTCAGGTAATTTATAACGATTCATCAACTTGGTAGCTGTCACACCGTCAAAAGAATTGATAAGCCCTTTAAATCGTTCTGGCTCAATAGTAATAATGTCTTCTTTATTATTTTCTTGTCCCATTAAATGAGTCATATATTGCGCCTCATCACCAGATAAGACGATACTATTAATATTGAAAGTTTGTAATTCTTCACGAAGGGGGCCAATCATACGATGTAAGTATTCTGTAATAGCCCTTGGGAATGATATGGAAGATCGTTGATTTCGATTAAATGACTCCATAACCCGTAAGGACCCACTATGCATATTGCGTTGGAACAATAAATTCTCACCACGCCAAACCGTTAAGCCTACCCCACCAGATGTAATATCCAAGAATAATGTTGCCTTAGTAGGATCTGTCAGTTTATATTGATGCGTCATCTTGTAATATAGCAAAGCATATTTGTAATATACCTCTTTCGGCATATCGATGACCTCAACGCGCATCCCCGTTTGAATATAGATTTGATCTAGAATACTACGACGATTAGCGGCTTCGCGTATTACGGTCGTACCATATAGTTTAGAACGACTCACGCCATAATCTGCCATTAATTGCTTATAACCTTTTAAAATATGACAGATTTCTTCAATTGTTTTAAAGCTCAAGCGAGATGTTTGAAATAATTCTTCCCCAAAGGTTACCTCCCGCGCCGCATAATCTATAACACGTACATCATCTATGCCTTTATATTCTAATATGGTAATACTCATGCTACTGGATCCCACATGTAGTACTGCATATCGTAATGTTTTTGGTAATGCCATTATGCCTCCTTACGAGATTCATGCCATTCTATTTCTAAGGATTTCTTGAATTCTTTTTTAAATGATTTTGAAAGTTTTTCTACCGCCGTTCTAGTGACACTCACATCGCGTCCTTCTAAATAGAACACTTTTATGACTACACTAGTGTATTTAATATTTACCTCTAACTGTTTGATAAATTGTTCATGGCTTTCATCAAGAGCCTCTGCAATCGCTAAAATAATAGAAAGCTTTTGACCTAATGAGCGTTGTTCTTGATCTAACAATTTACCATATAAGAAATTCTTATATTCCTTTGGCGTCAATCCATGAGAATTCATGACTAAGAATGCACTAAACGCCTGTTCAACATGAGAAATCCCATATAAATTACTATTGACGAGCATATAGCAGCCATGATGAGCATGACTATAATAATTAACTCGTTTACCTATATCATGCAACAGTCCCGCTGCAATCAAACATCGTCTAAAATTCTTATCGGCCTTATGGAGTGGCTCTAATGCATCATATAAAGTAGTAGCTAATTTCGTAATATACTTAGCATGCACGAGCTCATGCTTTGTCATACCTAATAGTACATTCTCTGCAGAATGAACTAGAATATCATCGATTATAGAATTTCCGCCTAAATAGTACTCACCGTAATAATCGTAGAATAAACCTTCACGCAAACCACAACCGCCTACAACAAGGGTCTTAGCATTTACATAGTTAAACAGCTCATCCACTATGGTGAGTCCTGCAATAATAATATCTGCGCGTTCCGATGATAAGCCACTAATTTTTTTACGGGCCTCTAAGGATTTACCTTTTACATCTTCTAAGATTTCGTGAAATCTATGATATGGTAACTCATAGTTATGTAGTTTCGTAATGGGATATGATAACTTACGTTGATCTATTTTTGCAATATTACGAGCTGTACCGCCAATACCTAATAGAGGAAGCTTCACATTATGAAGCCAATAATGTTCCTTAATGGTTTTCTTTACAGCCTTCGTCATTTTTTCTAGTTCTTTAGGGGTATACTCATCGCCCTTTTGATAGGTTCCAGTTAAGGTAAGTGCCCCTATAGGTAGACTAACAGCTTTCACAATATGTCGATTTTTTACTAGCGTTACCTCTGTACTAGCACCGCCTAAGTCAAAAATAATAAAATCTTTAAGGCCAATCGTATTGATAACCCCAAGGAATCCAAGGCGCGCCTCTTCTTCACCAGCAATACATTCTAAATCTAGACCTGTTCGTTCTTTTACGGCTTTAATAAAAGCATCCCCATTTTTAGCTAGACGTACTGCAGCCGTAGCAACAGCTTTTATGGTATCTACCTCCATAGCGTCAGCCATATGAACAAAGCCTTTTAAAGCACGCAGAGAGCGCTCCATTGCCTCATTTGTTAACTCATGAGTGCCCCACATATTTTCACTTAAGCGGACACTCTCTTTTTCTTGATATATGAGACGATAACTACCGGTCTTAGAAATCTCATAAATGACAAAACGAACGGAGTTGGATCCTAAATCTATAAATGCAATACGTTTCATGCTACTAACCTCGACTTACTATAGTTCAGTATGAATATACTTTAGTATACCATAGAAAAACGCGATTCTCACCGCTAAGGGAGAATCGCGTTTCATAATGTATGATTCTAATGATTCTGAATAGATATCCTAAGAATTAGAACAATGCCATTAGACGTTTACAATATTTTATTTACCAGCATTTATGTTGACTAACATCAAAATTATTCAATACCAAATACACGTTTACCATTATTATAGGTAATCTCACAGAACTCATCTACATCCATACCTTTTAGTCCAGCAATTTCCTCTGCTACAAACTGAGTCTTGCTTGGGTCATTGCGACGGCCTCTAAATGGTGGTGGTGTCAAATATGGGGAATCTGTTTCAATAAGAATTCGATCTAACGGTACTTGTTTAGCCACTTCTTTAAGATTTGTAGATTTAGGGAATACTACGGGGCCCGCAAAGGATATGTAGAATCCTAATTTAATAGCTTCTTTTGCCATTTCCCAGCTACCAGAATAGCAGTGGAAAATACCCCAATTATCCTTCCCCTCATTGCGCAAGATATTCATAATATCACCATGTGCATCACGGTCATGAATGATAATTGGTAAATCTACTTCACGAGCAAGCTCTAGTTGACGAATGAATACGCGTTTCTGTGTTTCACGGTCAGAAAAATCATAGTAATAATCTAAGCCAATTTCACCAATAGCACGTACCTTATCATTATTAAGAGCTTGATCCTTATAGAACTCATAGTCTTCTTCTGTAAAATCTTTAGACTCATGAGGATGTGTACCTACAGCGGCATATAAACGGTCATACTGCTCCGCTAAAGCTAGGCCTGATTCAACAGTACCTCGATCAACACCTGGAATCATAATGTATTCTACGCCTGCATCAAAGCAAGCTTGTAACGTCTCATTGCGGTCGTTGTCAAAACGACCGTCATTTACATGAGCATGTGAATCAAAGAGTTTCATTATTTAACCACACTTCCTGCTGGTAAAGATTCGATATTTGTTACCTCTAAATGTTCTTCCCAATCAGATGCGGACAAAATCATGCCATAAGACTCAATGCCCATCATCTTTTTAGGCGCCAAGTTAGCCAAGTAAATTACCTTTTTACCAACCATAGCTTCTGGTTCATAATATTGAGAAATACCGCTTAATACTGTGCGTTCTTCAATACCGATATCCAATACAAATTTCAATAATTTCTTGGACTTAGGAACCTTTTCACAGCTTACAACTTTTGCTACACGAAGATCTAATTTTTCAAAATCATCGTACGTAATATTTTCTTTTAATGGTGGAATATTAGATGTGTCTACAGCTTCTTCAATCTTCTCTTCCACAACAACTTCTACCATTTCAGGAATTTCAAAACGTGGATAAATAGGATCACCTTTTACAACTTTTGTACCTGTTGGAATTAAGCCCCAGACTTTTGCATCCTCAAGAGTAGCATCTGTAAAGCCTACAAGTCCTAATTGGTCCCAGATTTTTGGAGCACCTACAGGGATGACAGGGCTTACTATGATTGCAATGATACGCAATGCTTCTGCCAAGTGATACATAGCAGATTGCAAGCGCGCTTTATCATGAGCATCTTCAGATTTAGCCAATACCCAAGGCATTGTTTCATCAATGTATTTATTCATGCGACCAATAAAGGCCCATACGGATTTAATCGCTTTATTAAGCTCCATATTTTCCATAGCCGCTTCAAAATCTTTTGCAGTTTGAACGGCTAATGTGGATACATCACGATCCAAATCGTCCATATCATCGCATTTTGTAATCACACCACCATGGTATTTTTCAATCATCGCAATGGTACGGTTCAACAAATTACCTAAGTCATTAGATAAGTCCGCATTGATTTTTGTAACAAAGTTAGGCAATGTAAAGTTACCATCATTACCGAGCGTAATTTCACTCAATAAATAGTAACGCAAGGAATCTGCCCCATATGTATCGATCAATGGAATAGGATCGATAACATTACCTAAAGATTTACTCATTTTTGTGCCGTCAACAATCATCCAACCGTGGCCAAATACCTTTTTAGGTAATGGCAACTCAAGACTCATGAGCATCATAGGCCAAATAATTGTATGGAAACGTACGATTTCCTTACCTACTAAATGAAGATCTGCTGGCCAGTATTTTTTATATAATTCACCATCACCATCAAATGGAGAAAGGGCACTAATATAGTTTACTAACGCATCGAACCAAACATATACGACATGTTTAGGATCAAATGGTACCTTGATACCCCAGTCAAAGGATGTACGAGATACAGCTAAGTCTTCAAGGCCTTGTTTTACGAATTGGATCATCTCGTTACGACGAGATTCAGGTTGAATAAAATCAGGGTTTTCTTCGATAAATTTCAACCATTGATCTGTATATTTAGCGAGTTTAAAGAAGTAGCTTTCCTCTTTAACCTTCTCTACAGGACGACCACAATCTGGGCATGTATGATTTTCACCTAGCTTTTGCTCAGTCCAGAATGTTTCACAAGGTGTACAATACCAACCTTCATACTCAGCCTTGTAAATATCGCCTTTTTCATACGCTTTAGTGAAAAGCTCTTGTACTACCTTCTCATGGCGTTCATCAGTAGTACGAATGAAGTCATCGTTGGAAATATGCATTTTTTCCCACAATGCTTTAAAGCCGTTTACGATATTTGTAGTATATTCAAGAGGTGTAATACCTTGTGCTTCTGCAGCGCGTTGAATTTTTTGACCGTGTTCATCAGAACCAGTTAAAAAACGCACATCATAGCCAGCTAAGCGTTTAAAGCGCGCAATTGTATCGGCTACAGATGTACAATAGGTATGACCAATGTGCAACTTAGCACTTGGATAATAAATTGGTGTCGTAATATAATACGTTTTTTTTGTGTCTCCCATGATGAGTCTCCTTCTAACCTTCGAATGGGAAGGTTTAACGTTCTACAATATTATATACATTCCGGCGGGAAACGTTAAAACGTTTTGCCACCTGGCGAATTGCTTCTTTCTTAGGTATCCCTGTATCTACAAGGGCTTGTACAGCATCTACATACGATACTGGTTCATCCGAAACTTCACTAGTATCGGACTCAATCGTATCAACGCCACCTACGATGAGAACAAATTCCCCTTTATAGGTGAGCTGATCCAAATCATTTACAAGGTTTTCCAAATCGGTGCGCACAAAGGTTTCAAACTTCTTCGTCAATTCCCTTGCCACCGTTATGGATCGATTCCCAAAGGCTTCATACATATCTTGTAAGACCTCTTGCAATCGGTGGGGTGCTTCATAAAACATCAAGGTGCCCGTTACTTGTGAAAGTCGTTGTAATTCTTCAACTCGATGTTTACCCCGCTTCGGTAAGAAACCTGCAAAAGTAAAGGATTTAGTATCTAAGCCAGATGCAATAAGTGCGGTCAGTGCCGCATTAGCACCAGGCAATGGTACTACCGTTATGTCTTTTTCAATAGCCTTCGTTACTAGGTCAGCCCCTGGATCAGATATAGCAGGCATACCCGCATCACTAACGCAAGCAATGGACTGGCCTTCTAATAAAAGCTCCATAATATAAGTACCCTTTTCTTCCTTATTATGTTCATGATACGAAATCAAAGGCTTCTTAATATCAAAATGTTTTAATAATATACCCGTATGACGCGTATCTTCAGCAGCGATAGCATCTACTTCGCCCAAGATACGAACTGCACGATACGTCATATCTTCTAAATTACCAATCGGTGTAGGCACCAAGTATAAGGTGCCCCATTCATTATCGTTCATACCAAGAGGACACCTCCTTTGTGTACACATTTGGTTTCTCATAAACGATGAGTGGTGGTTCTAATACAAGGCCAGGCTGGCCTTGATAGAGAGCCTCTATTAGCACAAGTTTTGCCGGCTTATCTACCATACCGTGGATAAACCGAATGCGCTTAGCTTGAAAGTTGGCTGCTTCCAGTTCATGTAGCACATATTGTAAGCGACTAGCACTATAAATCATCCACAAGCGCCCTTTGTACTTAATAAAAGATTGTACAGCCTTCAAAACATCTTCTAATGAGGTATGTTCATCATAAAGTGCCAAGGCCCGTTCTTCAGATGTAGGCTTTGCACCGCTTTCACAATCATAAAAAGGGGGATTTACAATAACGCCGTCAAAAGGCTTATCTTGGATATCTCGATACGACATATGGCGATAATCGCCGCACAACATAGATACTGTACGACCTTTGTCATTATGCTCAACACTGCGCTGAGCTAACTCGATAAGGGTTTCGTTAATATCAATGCCCGTTATATGGCCTGCCCCTAAGGACGTGCCTATAAGTGGCATAACACCTGTTCCCGTACCAAGGTCAACATAGGAATGACGACCATTGAAACGGCAAAAGTGAATGAGTGCAATGGCATCAAAGGAAAAACGAAACATATCCGTCCGTTGATAAATCTGTAAGCCATCTATAATTAAATCATCAAGTCGTTCTTGATCATTCATCAGGCAATGCCACCTCGGACCATTTTAAATCGATAGTGCGACCCGCTTCAAGCTGTACCTTCACAGTATGTTTATGGTGATTTACCTTTAAGACCTTACCAATACCTTCATCGGTAACGACCTCTTTACCAATTCCAGGAGGTGCTACATCTTGAGGAGCTTGAGGGCGTTCCTTTTTCACATATAGGTCGCCACCCTTTTTATATAAATCATCTTCATAGTTAAGACAGCACATTAAACGACCGCATACACCAGAGATTTTTGTAGGATTCAGACTCAAATTTTGATCCTTAGCCATACGAATTGATACGGGTGTGAAGTCACCTAAGAAATTAGAGCAACATAAAGGTCGACCACAAGCGCCGATACCATTTAGAACCTTAGCCTCATCTCGAACGCCTACTTGGCGTAACTCAATACGTGTTCTAAATACGGTGGCTAAATCCTTAACAAGCTCACGGAAGTCGATACGACCATCCGCTGTAAAGAAGAATATAATTTTATTCATATCAAATGTGTATTCCACATTGATAAGTTTCATAGGTAACTTACGTTTACCAATTTTTTCGAGACAAATTTCAAAGGCTTTTTCTTCGCGCTCTTTATTCTTCTCGATTTGTTTTAAATCTTTTGGTGTTGCCTTTCTAATAACAGGCTTAACAGGAGCTACAACAGTGTCTTCAAAGACCTCTTTAGGTCCGATCACAACAGTACCGTATTCGACGCCACGTGCCGTCTCAACGATAACCCCATCACCAACGGATAGTTCTAATTGTTCAGGCAGAAAAT
This sequence comes from Veillonella dispar, assembly GCF_937975875.1. Lineage (GTDB taxonomy): Bacteria > Bacillota > Negativicutes > Veillonellales > Veillonellaceae > Veillonella > Veillonella dispar_B. The sequence continues at coordinate 18,398 of NZ_CALJSP010000043.1, forward strand.
AGTAAATCTTCCCTGCCTTTTTAAAGCGTACGCCAACTATGGTTAGCATTTAGTCCTCCTCCCGAGCATCATGAAGGGCGATACAAAGACCGTCCACCACGAGAGCGGTTTTTATATGTAAACGCAAAGCCCGTTCTGCTTGCAATGTTTCAGTAATCACCTTATTCAAAGCTTGCATAGACCAGCGCGGTAATAATCGTAATAATTGAGTTTTGTACATAGGTACTTGTAATTGTCCATCTTGTGCACCCATCTTAAGAGCCATCATATCTCTACTTACAAGGCGCAACCAGTGCATCAATTCTGTTAGGCTTTCACGAGGCAAACTTTCACAAGCTAAAGAAATCATAGAAAACCAGCGCGTTTCAAAGGCAAGTATGTCCATTACCTTAACGGCTAACTCAAGCATTTCAATGCGACCTTGCGTAGCCAATTTTTCTACTAACTGCGGATTACCATGACCCGCCAATAAAGCTTGTTCAATATCACCAGTGATGCCACGCTCTACGAGGGCTGTGCGAATCGTATCTATATCAACACTGTTAAATCCTACACCCATACATCTTGAAATGATGGTTGGCAATACAGTATTAATCTTGTTCGTAATAATAATGAAATATACCTGCTCAGGTGGTTCTTCAATGGTTTTTAGCATAGCATTTGCCATGACTGCATTAGCCGTGTGAAAGTCCTCCACAATGACAACGCGGTTACCATTCCCCGCTACTGACAGATAATCTTGCAATAATGAATACCACTGCTCTACTTTTAGTGTCGTCTTCATAGGGCGAATCCAAAAGGCATCTCCCTTATCCATATAGATAGGTAAACCTTCTGCTTCGATGCGTTTTTCCGTCTCACCATTGGCAAGACGTGCTTCTTTTACATCTGCTAAATACGCTTCTCCCTTTGGTTGAGAAAATACTTGGCGTCCCAACAATAGAGACGCTAGACCTATGGCCATATCTAGCTTGCCAAGACCTGCTTCACCATAAAATAAAAGGCTATGCGGTAATGCATTACGACTTACAAGTTCCGATAGGTGTGCCTTGATCGAATCTTGACCAATTATAGAATCAAAATATGTCATAGCCCCTCCTATCAATACATGCTCAATATTAATATTATATAAGAAAAAGGCGACTTTTAAAAGAGTCGCCCTATCCTAAGGTAGTAGATTTACTACTGCTTGATATACATCGTTATGAATATCTTCTATGGTACGTAACCCATATTGACTAGCACCATCTTTAATAGCACAAGGAATACGGTGCCATTGATAGCGTTCTACTAGCTCTTCATAAGCATCGTGAACAGCTACTAAATACTGATGATTTCCTTCATGAATATCCCCTGTATTACCTCCCGTTTTACCAGTGCGCTCTGCCATAAGGGCTTCACTCACTTCAAGAGGCATATCTAAGAGACATACTGCATCAGGTGTAGGCAAGCCAAATTTATTAAACTCAAAGTCTTCAAGCCAATCTAAAAATGCAGTACGTTCCTTCTGATCGTCGTATTTTACCATTTGGTGCACCATATTAGATGTCGTATAACGATCTGCAATGATGATGCCCCCATTTGTATAGAACTCTTCCCAATCAGTTCTAAAGGAAGCAAAGCGATCGATAGCGTACATGGAGCTTGCCACATAAGGATTTACATCATGCACATCTTTGCCAAATTCTCCAGCTAGATACATTTTTATAGGCATAGCAGCACCGCTATCATAATTCGGAAAGCTTACAGATTTAACTGCATGACCTTCCTTGGTTAATCGCTCTACTAATAGTTTAGTTTGTGTAGCCTTACCGCTGCCATCTCCACCTTCTAGTATGATTAAAGTCCCCATAATTACTCCTGTAACACCCAAATTGTTTCCAATGTCATATCATCAGCCCCATTCGGTACATAACCTAGAGCCTTACGATTCTCTATATATTGTAACACAGACTCACTAATCACTTCACCTACTGCTACACAAGGAATCCCTGGAGGATAATAAGCAATTGTCTCTCCTGCTATACGATGAAGTGCGTCTTGTAACCGTACTTGCTCCCGATTGGCATACATAGCATTACGAGGCGTTACTCTTACAATAGGCTCAGGCAATAAAGCTGAATCTTTGCTAAGGTTTTGCAAATTCTCATCCTTCGTATCATTTGATTCATGAGATGTACTTAACACCGTATCGCTGATAGACCGTACTGCTTGAATAAGAGCAGTTATTGACTCTTTTGTATCGCCAATGGTAATGAGTACTAGTACATGATGAGCTTGTACTAACTCCACCTCAATACGATGTTCTCGTAACATCCATTCAAATGCAACACCTGTAAGACCTAGTTCTTTAGCATCGATGAGTACCTTGGTACAGTCATAGTTTACCACTCGATCTTCTATGTCTCTGTATTCCATAGTAGTAATACCGGAAATCTTATGTAATTCACTACGTAAATATAAGCTCAATTCCACGGTTCGACTAACGAGGTCTTCACCTACTGTAGCCAATTGATGACGCGCCATATCTAAGGAAGCAAGAAAAATATAATTTGGACTTGTACTTTGTAACATTTGATGCATTTGTGTAATGCGACGTTTATTAATTCTTTCACCTTGCCCTAATAGCCATGATGTTTGTGTTAATGAGCCTACCGATTTATGCGTGCTCTGTGCCACTAAGTCTGCACCTGCTGCAATGGCCTCAATAGGTAATGTATTTGAAAATGGTAAATGAGGGCCGTGCGCTTCATCAACAAGAACAATCATACCTCGTTTATGCGCTTCTTTCACAATATTTACAATATCGACACCTACACCATAATAGTTTGGATACACCAAGAGGATAGCCTTTGCTTCTGGATGTGCATCCATGGTTTTAACGACATCATCTAACGATACACCTAAAGGAATACCCCAACGCTCATCAAATTGACAATCCATATAGACCGGCTTGGCGCCAGATAACACTAAGCCACTAATAACGGAACGATGTGCTTCTCGAGGAATGATAATGGTTTCATCAGGACCTACAGTGCCCATAATCATCGCTTCAATCAAAGCAGTAGTACCATTAATGGAGAACCAACAATGATCAGCTCCATATAACTGGGCTGTTAAGTCCTGAGCCTCTTTTAATTCTCCTTCCGGTTCATGTAAATCATCTAAGGCATACATAACACCTAGGTCATATGGTAGTGCCGGTCTCATCCAGTCTTTTAGTAGTTGAGGTGCTTCTACACCAATCTTATGGCCTGGTGTATGAAAAGGCACAAAATGTTGTTTTTTATATGATTCTAAGGCCTCTACAAAAGGCATTCTTTCTTGATTACTCATATATACCTCGTAAAAAAGGCATGAATCTCAATGAGACTCATGCCCTTATGCATGTTATTTATCGCTGTGGACGACGCTTAGGATTGAATTGATTCATCCCTTTATCGATGCCCACCTCTAAAGTACCTAAGACTGCTTTCACAGTATCCTTGATACCTTTTTGTACCTTCTCTTGTGATTCTTCACTAAATGGTGCTAACACATGATCAATGACAGTCCATTGTGGCAACGGACGGCCAATGCCTACGCGGAAACGTGGAAAGTTTTCTGTGCCTATATGGGAGATTAAAGATTTAATCCCATTATGACCACCAGAACTACCATTTGGTCGAATACGTAATTTGCCTACCGGTAAATCCATATCATCATAAATGCAATACACGTCAGATGGGTCAATCTTATAATACCGCATCAACGGACCGACAGATTCACCACTGGCATTCATAAATGTTTGTGGCTTTACAAGCAATACCTTCTCACCATCTACAGTAATACTGCACACCTCTGCACGTTGTTCCTCTCTCCAAGGCGTGTGAGGTACGCTATCGGCAATGGCATCGATAACCATAAATCCAATATTATGTTTTGTCGCTTCATATTGCTTGCCTGGATTACCAAGGCCTACTACTAATTTCAAGAATCACCTATTATTTATCAAATAAATTACTTACTGAAACTTCATGAAAGATACGCATAATTGCTTCGCCCAATAATGGAGCTACAGATAATTGCGTTACATTGTCTAATTTGCAATTTTCTGGTAATGGCATTGTGTTTGTTACGATAAGCTCTTTAATGTTAGAGTTTGCAATGCGTTCACTTGCTGGATCTGTTAATACAGCATGGGTAACAGCAGCCATAACAGATTTTGCACCAAATTCTTCTAATGCTTTAGCGCCTTCTACAAGGGAACCTGCTGTATCTACAATATCGTCAACGATGATGCAGTTTTTACCTTTTACATCGCCAATAAGGTTCATAACTTTAGCTACGCCTGGTTCAGGACGTTTTTTCTCGATAATTGCGATTGGCGCACCGATGCGGTCAGCCAAATCACGAGCACGAGTTACACCGCCAAGGTCTGGAGATACAACAATCACATCTTCAAGATTTTTTTCATTAATGTATTTAGCCAAAATAGAAGCACCATATAAATGATCTACTGGCACATCAAAGAAGCCTTGAATTTGACCTGCATGCAAGTCGATTGTTACAAGACGTGTAATACCAGAAGTTTGCATCAAGTTTGCTACTAATTTTGCTGTGATTGGTTCACGGCCTCGAGTCTTACGGTCTTGGCGAGCATAGCCATAGTAAGGTACTACAGCAGTAATATGGCGTGCAGAAGCGCGTTTCAACGCATCAGCCATAACCATTAATTCCATCAAATTGTCGTTTACAGGATAGCTAGTTGGTTGAATGATAAATACATCTTTGCCACGTACGCTTTCATCAATCATAATTTGTACTTCGCCATTGTTAAAGCGACCTACAAATGCTTCACCTAAAGGCAAACCTAAATAATCACAAATTTCCTTTGCCAATGCAGGATTCGCATTACCTGTGAAAATTTTAAGTTTTTTGCCGTCTTCAAATGCCATTTTGTTACCCTTTCATTTGTTCCTATACTGGTTACTTATCCATAATCATCCATTACAGATACACACTATTGCCTTTTTATTGTATACTATTTTGCCCTAATTGTGTTAAAAAATTATAATATTTTTTTATTTCTTTTTGAAAGTATCATCAGTTACCCAATTTTCTTTCACAATTTGCTTGCTACGGCCTACGGCTAACGCCTTATCTGGTACATTTTTAGTAATGGTAGAACCTGCACCTACATAGCTATAATTACCTACTGTTACAGGAGCTACTAAATTACTATTACAGCCTACAAAAGCACCATCGCCAATTGTAGTACGATGTTTAACTTTACCATCGTAGTTTACAGTAATCGTACCACAGCCAATATTAACACCAGAGCCTACGTCGCTGTCGCCGATGTAGGAAAGATGTGGGAACTTAGTACCTTCCCCAACATTGGAGTTTTTAACCTCTACGAAGTTACCTACATGGACCTTGTTACCAAGCACGGTATTAGGGCGCAAGTGAACAAATGGACCTACATCTACACCGTCTTTTACTTCGCAGTCATGACCATATGTGAAGTGAATAATCGTATCATTACCTACTTTTACATTCGTCAAACGAGTATGTGGACCAATTTCACAGCGCTCCCCAATGACAGTATTTCCTTCGAGGATTGTACCAGGGTGCAAGATTGTATCGGCCCCTACTGTTACCTCTGGAGCTACATAAGTATTGGCAGGATCAATAATAGTAACACCAGCTGTCATTAATTCAACATTTTTACGATGCTTCAAAATAGATTCAGCTTCCGCTAATTGCAAGCGAGAGTTGACGCCTAGAGACTCTTCAAAGTCCTTTGTCATATACGCGCTTACCTTGTCGCCACCATTTACAAGAATACCAACTACATCAGTGATATACAATTCACCTTGTGCATTATCATCAGATAGTTGGTCTAAGCAAGGCCATAATTTTTTACTATCAAAAGCATACATGCCTGTATTAACTTCTTGAACAGCTAATTCCTCTGGTTTACCATCTTTTTGCTCTACAATGCGAACTACAGAACCTTCTTCATTGCGGATAATACGGCCATAACCTGTTGGATCTGGCATATGAGCTGTTAAAATTGTCGCTGCTGCACCAGAATTTTTATGTTCTTCTAACAGTGCTTCTAAACTTTCTTTTGTAACAAGTGGTGTATCGCCACAAAGTAATAAGATAGTTCCGTCATAATCACCAAGTACTGGTTGAGCCATTTTTACAGCATGACCTGTACCATTTTGCTCTTCTTGACGAACAAATTCAGCGCGGTCCCCCAAGTAGTTTTGTACCGCATCACCGCCAAAGCCTACGATAACCACATCGCGATTTGTACCGATAGACTGAACTGTTTCAAGAACGCGCTCTACCATCGCCTTACCGCCAACCTTGTGCAATACCTTTGGCAATTTAGACTTCATGCGCGTACCCTTACCAGCAGCTAAAATAAGGCTTGCAATATTCATAGTAATCTCCTATCTGTTATCTCTCATATATCTGACTTTTTAATAGTACTTACATCATATTAGCCCATTGTCCAATATGCGATATAAAGTCATTATATCTAACTATAATGTATCTAATATTAATTATTTATTCTTCATCAAATACTGGTTCTATGTTGATTTTCTTTGTATTTTCATCAATACCATAGAACGTAAATAGTGATTCATAATCATCGATTAATTTTGGATTTGGCTCTGCAGTTGCTACAAGAACTCCAGTGCCAACAACGACACCACTCATTTCTAAAACAAGTTCTTTAAGACCTTTTGCAGTGCCCCCTGCTTTCATAAAATCATCGATAATTAAAACCCTAGCATTGGGAGGAATCGCTCTCTTTGTTAGCGTCATAGTCTGAATACGACCAGAGGATCCTGTTACATAGTTGATACTAATAGCAGACCCTTCTGTCACCTTACTATCACGACGAGCAATGACGAGAGGTTTGTTGAAAGCTCGTGCTACCATAACAGCTAAAGGAATCCCCTTCGTTTCAACGGTCAGAATATAATCAGGGTTGCGGTCCATAAAACGGGTCATAATGATTTCTCCAAGGCGTGTCATTACATGCCAATCATATAAAATATCAGACATGTAAATAAACCCACCAGGAATGATACGGTCTGGCTCCATCAATCGAGTTTGCACATCTCGTAGAATATCATTAGCCTGAGTCCCCTTACGATGAGGAATAAAACGCACTCCGCCTGCTACACCGGCTACGGTTTCTAATGTACCAAGCTGAAAATGCTCCATAGACTGTCTCACACAGGTTAAGTCTTCACTGACCGTAGACTTTGCCATGCCAAAGAAGTCACAGAAATAATTTAAAGGAATCAATTTTTGCGGTGAATCAACTAACAATTTTGTCATTGCCACCATGCGTTCCACGCGCCGTACTTTATCCATAGAATTTCCTTTACCATTCATCATATAACTATTGATTGCACTCATGTAACAAATGTCATGAGTTATTTCAAATATATCTATGTTTATTATACCATAATTTCCGAATATTCGAGGTTATAGATACACTATAATTCGGCAAAATAAAAACTCTCTAGTGCTCATATAATATTGTAAGTTTAGACCTCATAGTCTATTACACTATTATATGTACTAGAGAGTTTTTATTATAAAACGTAAACCTTCACAGTTTGACGACCAAACTGCAATGCTTCAGAACGAGAATCATAAGCTAAGTCAATTCTATGACCTTTGATAGAGCCACCAACATCATCAGCTACAGCATAACCATAACCTTCAATGTATAATCGCGTACCTAATGGAATTAATTTTGGATCTACAGATACGATGCCCTTCTTTAAGCGACTACCTGTAGCCGTATAATTGCCATTGCCAGGATCTTGAGCAGAATAAGCACTAGCTTGCATAGTTAAAACGCGAGAGTATTTATTTGGCACACCATTATGACTTAATTCTGTACCATGTCCACCATAACGAGTCTCCATCTTTTCTAAAGCATTCATCGTGCTAGGACCAACGCGACCATCTACAGCGAGTCCCTTTGACTTTTGAAATTTCCGTACAGCTTGTTCCGTATTATGACCGTAAATACCATCTACAGAATCATGTAAAAAACCTTGATGCTTTAACATGGTTTGCACCTTGCTAACATGGTGCCCCCGTTGTCCCCGATCAATCGTTTTTGCCAATGATACGGAAGATACCATTGTAGTCATACAAACAAGCGTACATGCAATAATTATTTTCTTAACCATATACACCTCACCTTACATCAGTAGTATACTATACAGTTTTAAATAATCTATAAACCATATTGAGATAGCAATACAAAAAATGCATATATAATGCACGTTTTTAACTATATCTCAAATCTAGTACTACATATATATCATAGAAATATAGTATAGCAATGAAAAATCTCCATTAAAGTCTGCCTAATCAAGTAAAGTTTTTATGTTTTGATTTTATAGACAGTCAATAATGGAGACTTTTATAATAACTATTTAATTTTAGCAGTTATGATATACACCTATATGGCATTCCTTACGCTTAGCACCAATAATGCGTAAGTAAATATAGCCAATAACGGCAGAAATGATGGAACCTATTAATACGCCACCCTTAGCCATCTCTTGAGCATGACCTGGATCAAAAGCTAAAACAGAAACAAATATACTCATAGTAAAACCAATACCACATACAATGGAGGTACCATAAATAAATTTCCAGTTAGCTTCTGCTGGCATAGGTACAATACCTAACTTGATCATCCCAAACATAGCACCAAAGATACCGATTTGTTTACCTAAAATAAGGCCTAGTGCAACACCTAAAACAACAGGATGTGTTAAATCTGCTACACCGAATCCAGCAAGACTTACACCAGCATTAAAGAAAGCAAAAATAGGAACAATAACAAAGCTTACCCAGTTAGATAAATAATGTTCCCAATGTTGCATTGGTCTAACATATTTACGACCAATCTTACCGCATTCAGGAATTGTCATCGCCAAGATTACACCAGCCATAGTAGCATGTAATCCAGACCGAAGAATACAATACCATAAAATTAAACCAAGAATGATATAGGATAAAGATCTAACGTAACCAGACCGATTACAGTAAATCAATAAACCCGTTACAACAACGGCACCAAATAAATAGAACAGGTTGAGATTTGATGCATAGAATATTGCAATAACAATGATGGCAATTAAGTCGTCAATAACAGCTAAGGCGGTCAAAAATACCTTCATGGAGTTAGGCACTCTAGAACCCAAAGCAGTTATAACACCTATAGCAAAAGCAATGTCTGTCGCAGTTGGAATAGCCCAACCATGAACGTACACTTCACTAGAACCAGCAATAAGATAGTAAATAATAGCAGGTACTAACACACCAAATAATGCAGCAATACCTGGCATAATACGCTTAGCATTCGTATTGAGTTCACCACTTACTAATTCACGCTTTACTTCTAACCCAACAAAGAGGAAGAAAATTGCCATTAATGCATCATTAACCCACTCCATAGTTGTTAATGGACCTAGCTTTAAATTAACAAGTGACATATACTGTGTCGCCAATGGAGAGTTTGCTACGATTAGTGCAATAAGTGTAGCTCCTAGTAAAACAGCAGTCGCCGAACCAGGAGAACGTAAAAATACAAATATCCGTTCCATATAATTCCTTCCTAATATAATACGTTCATTATTTGTTCTTAATAGATCTTATTTTATATGCCAAAATTAAAACTATAGCACCTAATAAACCAGAAATAATAGAACCTATAAAGATACCAATTTTAGCCATTTCTTGATTAACACCAGGTGGAAATGCCAATGTAGCTACAAATAAGCTCATAGTAAAACCAATACCACAAACGATGGCAGTACCATAAACCTCTGGCCATGTTGTATTAGTAGGCATCTTGATAATCTTAGATTTAACTAAAACGAAAACTGCAGAGAAAATACCAAACTGTTTACCTAAAATAAGGCCTAATGAAACGCCTAGTACAACAGGATGGAATAAATGATCTACAGAAACATCAGCAAAGGATACACCTGCATTTAAGAAACTAAATAAAGGAATAATTAAAAAATTAACCCAATGCTTCAGTTTATCTGCCCATTTATGCATAGGATATACTGTTTCACCATCAAGTTTACCTGTTGCAGGAATCGTCATAGCTAAGACAACCCCAGCAATAGTTGCATGAACGCCAGACTTTAATACAAAATACCAAAGAACTGCACCCAATACACCATATAATACAGGTCTCACATACCCCTGTTTATTAGTATACCACAATGCGCCTGTTACGATAGCGGCACCAATCAAATACGGGAAATCTACGCCGGCACCGTAGAAGATAGCTATAACGATAATAGCAATTAAATCATCAATAACAGCTAAGGCAGAAAGAAAAGCTTTCATAGCTTGAGATACACGTTTACCAAGCATCATAATAACACCTATGGCAAATGCAATATCTGTAGCTGTTGGAATCCCCCATCCATGGGTATACTCAGGGACAGAACCAGCAATTAAGAAATATACTAAAGCAGGTGTAACAACACCTGCAAAAGCAGCTAAAAGTGGTAATACTCTTTTTGAATTTGTATTCAATTCGCCAGAAATCATTTCTGATTTAATCTCTAGCCCTACATATAGGAAAAAGAGTGCCATTAACCCATCATTAACCCATTCCAGTATATCCATAGGTCCCCAATACACATGCATTAAGGCGAAATACTGTTCTGCTAGAGGAGAATTTGCTGTAATAACACCAAGAATAGCGGCAAGTAAGAGCATAATACCGCCAGATGATTCAGACTGAATAAATGCTTTTATATAATTCATAGTAACTACCACTTTCTCAATTATAAATATAAATACAGAATTTTATACATAAAAACTATTTATTTAAATTTATTATATCATTTCACTTCGAAAATAATCAATAAACTAATGATGAACCATGCGGATTAAGTCTAGAGTAATCAAACATTTGCGACATACTTATACTTATGGAGCAAGCTAATAAAATACTGATTAATAATTATTCCCTCTGATCAGAGAAATTAAGAATCCAATAAGTGGAATGGTTAAACAAATGGCAGCTATACTATTTGTGATTGGATTAGACCAAAGAGGCACAATAAAACCTAGGAGAACTAAAATACTATAAAGGATAGGTTTACGCCAAACATGTTGTATCTCAACGGGTGCTCTAGATTCCATAGCACGAGATTTAACAAATTTCTTTATAATAGTCATCATAATGCCTGTTATAATACCTATAATAAGAACTATATCCCAGATGGCCCATAATATTTTAAGCACCATTGTATTATGATTATGAATATGGAGATTAATCATTGTAGTCATACCAGTAAAATACCATGGTATTGTTTTTGTAGAATACATATCCTTAGCAGAATCAGCATGTAAATTAGCATAGACAGGCTGTCCCAAAAACATAGCAGGATCATCATCATTTTCAGCACCTAAATAAAATGCATAGTGATGGTCATTAAATTTGGATGGATAATCAATAGATATAAGCTGACGATCTGGATAAGCTTTCATAATGCGAGAAATAGCTTCGGATGGTTGTAAAATTTCGGATTGATCCGATGAAAGCTCTTGCTTTGCAGTATGTAGTACATCTGCATTATAGCTGTCATTGGCAATAAAAAATCCACCTATCCATACACCTGTAATACATAAGATAAATCCCCATACAGTAGCAACCATTGCAAACTCTCGATGCAATGAACTTAATTTCATATGATTTGACAATACTGCAGATTTTGCAAAACTTTTACGAAATGGACCATATAAGAAAATACCAGAAATAATCGATAAAGCACATAAAAAAGATAAAATTGTTACAATATAAATCCCAGTTTTTCCGAGATCTAATCGCGTATGTAGTTGATGAAGAGTATGTAATATACTGCGCACCCAAGGATGAGCAGATGTTTCATGATGCGTAGTAATGAGAGCTTTCGTATTAGGATTATATAATGCATAGTCACCACCCATTCCCATACGTGCTGGAGGAGCTATGGTAGCAGCTGAATCAATAATACGATAACGTAAAATATGTCCAGCCCCCATAGCAGGAGAAATATTTAAAATATCCTTAGATGGATAGGTTTGCTTAACTAATGAAGCTCCTTCATCAGCATAATTAAAAATTGACATTTCTTGTTGACTCATAGCCATAGATGATGAAGTATTGTGTGTTCCTCCTTGAGCCCATGCATTTAACTCAGTCCTAAACATAAGGATAAGCCCAGTAATACAAAACATTAAGAAAAACACTACAGATATTATAGATAACCATTTATGGATTTTATAAATCTTTGACATACATATGCCTCCTTTTCTATTACTTTATACCTCTATTGTTATAACAATACAATACAACTACCACTATAGGTATATTCATGACGACTAACTTTACTTGAATGTATAGATACATATATGATACAATATGTACATCCTGCGGGCGTAGTTCATCGGTAGAATGCGAGCTTCCCAAGCTTGAGAGGAGGGTTCGATTCCCTTCGCCCGCTCCATGCATAAAAAACCATGATGTGATATACATCATGGCCTTTTATATATATAATGATATAATAAATATAAATTTGAATATATTATATAATTCTTATAAGGAGCCAAATATGAAATTAAGCGCAAGAAACCAATTAAAAGGTACTATCGTAGAAATTCAAGAAGGTGCCGTAAATGCAATTGTGAAAATTAATGTAGGTAACGATAATATCATTACTGCTGACATTACAGTTCAATCTGTTAAAGAATTGGGCTTAACAGTAGGCAAAGAAGTATATGCTGTTATCAAAGCTACTAACGTAATGGTTGGTATAGAATAATAAATCTAGAGCTGCTTAGGCGGCTCTTTTTTTGTATATATAATTAATAATACAATGTTATAAATAACCGCTATGATTTATAATTATAGCGGTTATTTTAATTATATAATTTAAAGATACTCAACGATCTTATTGTTTGATAATATTGTCTCACATTATATCTGAATAAAGCCTTTAATTTACATATATTTGAATTTACTCAACTAGTTTGAGGTTCGATACCATAGGTGCTACGCACAGCGGTATAGTTTAATTACAAGTATTTGAAGAAGCTCAACAGTTGTACGGTTCAGTAACATTGGTGCTTCGCACCGCGTTACTGGATGGATATGATTTGCCTCCTACCACTAGCCGCGGCTTCCTATCACACTCGCCCATGGCAATATATAATACATTATGCCAATGTACAGACTTAACTATAGGGCTTCGTCGAAGGTGATGTGTGGGCCCCATGCGTCGCTACGCTCCTCTGTGGCCTCACACCCTACCCTTCCCAGTTCCGTCTGACACGAACACGTAGATAGATATAACCTCTACAACCTTGGCTGGAGACGGCTCTAGCAGGATTAGCTAGTCGAAGACTAGCAAAAAGAAAAAGGCCTACCTTTAGGTAGACCTTTTTCTTTTCGTTAATCAGCGGCTTCCTATCCTCCCAGGCCGTCTCCAGCCAAGTACTTTCGGCGTTTATGAGCTTAACTACTGTGTTCGAGATGGGAACAGGTGGATCCTCATAGCCATCGCCACTGAATCTGTCAGAGTTTGTACTCTGAAAACCACATAGAAGTTATATATATTTGTTGCACATGTCTGCTTAATGTTTATTTAAGTAAAGCCCTCGATCTATTAGTACCAGTCAGCTCCAAACCTCACGGCTCTTCCACACCTGGCCTATCAACCATGTCGTCTACATGGGATCTTACTAGCTTATGCTATGAGAAACCTCATCTCAAGGCTGGTTTCACGCTTAGATGCTTTCAGCGTTTATCCGTCCCGAACGTAGCTACCCAACTGTACCCTTGGCAGGATAATTGGTACACCAGCGGTTCGTCCACTCCGGTCCTCTCGTACTAGGAGCAGCCCCCTTCAAATCTCTTGCGCCCGCGATGGATAGGGACCGAACTGTCTCACGACGTTCTGAACCCAGCTCACGTACCACTTTAATGGGCGAACAGCCCAACCCTTGGGACCGACTTCAGCCCCAGGATGTGATGAGCCGACATCGAGGTGCCAAACCTCCCCGTCGATATGGACTCTTGGGAGAGATTAGCCTGTTATCCCCAGGGTAGCTTTTATCCGTTGAGCGATGGCCCTTCCACTCGGTACCACCGGATCACTAAGCCCTACTTTCGTACCTGCTCGTCGTGTTTGACTCGCAGTCAAGCTCCCTTCTGCCTTTACACTCTTCGCGCGATTTCCGGCCGCGCTGAGGGAACCTTTGGGCGCCTCCGTTACTCTTTCGGAGGCGACCGCCCCAGTCAAACTGCCCGCCTGACACTGTCCCGGATTTCGTTACTCTCGCGGTTAGAATTTCAATACATCAAGGGTGGTATCCCAACGTCGGCTCCAGCCAGACTAGCGTCCAGCTTTCCAAGCCTCCCACCTATCCTGTACGTAATGTATCAAAACCCAATGTCAGGTTACAGTAAAGCTCCATGGGGTCTTTCTGTCCAGTCGCGGGTAACCTGCATCTTCACAGGTATTTCAATTTCACCGGGTCCCTCGTTGAGACAGTGCCCAAATCGTTACACCTTTCGTGCGGGTCGGAACTTACCCGACAAGGAATTTCGCTACCTTAGGACCGT
>NZ_CALJSP010000044.1:0-2691 GCF_937975875.1 Veillonella dispar
ATAAAGAAAATAAACCAGAAATAAGGTTTAAGTTAGTATTACCAAATGGTAAGAGCATACCAGCACTTATAACTCAAGAAAGACACAAAGCATTTCAATCGGGTAGTAGAAATGAAATTGACCCATTAACAGGTAAACCATATGGACAATCAGCGTTAGGGCAATGGTTATTAGTTGATGTATTAGGTTTAGATGAGCGTGTACCTGTTACTCGCGATTGGTTAATAAAAAAAGATGTTGATTCTGTAAGAGTTTGGCATGAAAAAGGTGATTATTCGACATACTATATCGATATTGCACCTGTAAATTCTTTTGAAAATTTTATGAATGACGTTAATGACGATATTTAGGTCAAAAAAAAATCCATTAGTGCTTCTAATGGATTTTTTTGATTTAATCAAAATTTATTTTATTACTTTCACCAAGAACATTGGTACAGGAATATAAAATTCATCTTCTTCACTGTAAATACGAGGTCCTACTGTGGAATCAATGGTGACAGAGCTAGCACCTAATTTTGTGAGCACTTCTTTATCCCATTGAGGGCGTGTAAAGGATGAAATTTCAAGCATATGATAAATAGTATGGCATCGCTCTTTTAACTCATTGCTTACATGTTCATGGGCATGATGAACAGATTGCGGTAAGTCATGGTGATTGCGAGCATATTCCGCATCATAATTGAGGATTAAACCACCTGGACGAATGATGCGTAACCATTCTGCATAGGCTTTATCTGGATGTGGTAAGTTCCATGTTACATTGCGGGCTACAACAATATCAAAGGTATTAGAATCAAAGCTAAGATTTTCAGCATCCATGACGGAGAAGGTGGCATCGGAGTTTAGTGATTCGGCAAGTTGATTAGCTTCATCAATCATATTTGGGGTAATATCAATACCATGTACTGTATGGCCCAATTCAGAGAGAATAATACTAAAAAATCCAGCGCCACAGCCAATATCTAAAATGCGTAGAGATCGATCAGAGTCAAAGATATGGCTCATCAATTCATCACGCCAAAGCTTAAGTTTAGGGCTTTCTAATTCTTTAGCTCGCAATGACCCAAAATCACGTGCTCGATCGCTCCAATAAGCGGTAATAAACTCTTTGTCATCCTTCATAGGATGATTCTTTTCAAATATATCGTTCATCTTTTTGTTCTCCTCATTTTTAATACACTTAATAGTACCATAAAATGAGAATGTACCATACTATAAATATCACACTTACTACATAAATAATTAATATTGAATATGATATAATACATCTATATTTTTGTTTTATGAAAGGGCAGGACAATGATTTTACAGACGGGACAACGTACGGATATTCCTGCCTTTTATGGGCAATGGTTGATTAATCGTGTTCATCAAGGATTTGTAGATGTACGAAATCCCTATAACCCAATGCAGATAACACGGTATCCTATTAATCATGAAGTAGTAGATGGTATTGCGTTTTGTACAAAGAATCCTTTGCCATTTATTCCGCTCTTACATGAAATAAATGATTATAGACAGTTTTGGCACATGACTATAACCCCTTATGGTCCAGATATCGAGCCCTATGTACCAAAAGCAGATTCTGTAATAGACGGATTTAAACAAATATCAACAAGACTGAATCCTCAATCCATGGTGTGGCGTTATGATCCTATTATTTTAACCCATAACTACACAATAGATTTCCATTTTGAAAGCTTTTATAACATGGCTAAGGCGCTAGAAGGATATACGGATACGGTAGTTGTAAGTTTCTTAGATATATTTGATAAGGTGGCTCAGAACTTTCCTGAAGGTTTTAGACCAAGTGTTGATGTACAACATAACATTATTAAGGAGCTTATTTCTATTGCTCATTCTTGCAATATGGACCTTAAAACCTGTGGAGAAGGGGACGCATTTAAAGAATTAGGGGCTAATACGGAAGGTTGTTTAACCTTAGATTGTTATGAACGGGCTTGGAATGTTACGTTAAAAGCACCTAAACGGGCACCAGCGAGACCGGAATGTAATTGTTATTTACATGGTGATATAGGTGCCTATGATAGTTGTAGTCATTTCTGTCGCTATTGTTATGCTAATACAAATCAGGCGGCGGTCCGGCATAATCGTTTGTTACATGATCCAAATTCTAGTTTACTTATTGACCAGCTTTCAAAAACAGCAATTATTAAAGAAAGCATGGAAAAAAGCTGGATTGTTGATACAAATTACAGGCAAGAAACTCTATTTTAGATGGAATTACGATGCTATATAACGCTGTTTCGTTGACGTATCGTGTAAAATAGATAACAAAGGGGGTTGTCAAAGGGACACCTCAGGAATATAAGAGAGTGAATAGACTTATTAATTGTTTAGTTGTTTTATTATCACAAGGAGGTGTCGTATGATAACCTACAAAAGTGATACTAAAGATTCATCCTTAGTATCACGTGAAGATTCTATGCCAGTTCTTGCCATGTGCTATGATTTTGATAAGACTTTAACCCCTGATGATATGCAGGCACAAGGCTTTATTCAATCTGTTGGCTATGATGAGGAGCAAATCAAGCAGTTCTGGCAAGAATCTAATCAATTGGCTAAGAAAAATGATATGGATAATAACTTAGCTTATATGTACAAGATGATCCAAGAGGCTGTAGGTCGCTTTTATGTGACTAAAGAAAAGCTTATGGAATATGGGAAT
>NZ_CALJSP010000045.1:0-1829 GCF_937975875.1 Veillonella dispar
TAGTTGATGACGTAGCAGATATCTACTTGATGTATCCAAGTGCAACTGTTGTATCCACTACAAAAGTTAAAAATGTACCAGTACATCCAATCGACTACTACTTATTAACAAAGGATTCTACTATTGAATAAATCTGATTGTATCGTATTTGATAAGGTTACAATTTCATATGGTACGGAGCAAGCGGTACGCGATGTATCCTTCTCCGTGCCCAATGGTGAGGTCTTTGCCATCGTTGGTGAAAGCGGCTCTGGTAAATCTACGTTAGTTCGTGCCGCCTTTGGCATGTTGAAACAAGCTAACATTAGGGGCCAAATTTTGCTAAACGGAACAGATATTTCTACATTGAGTGATGGTGATTGGCGACAATTGCGGGGTACAAAGATTTCCATGATCTTTCAAAATCCCAGCGCCTATTTAAACCCAAATCGAACCGTAGAAAATCACTTCAAAGATTTATTTCATGCCCATGGTGAAAGCTATGATGTAAGTCGCGTTATAGATATGCTTAATCTCGTTCACTTAACCGATGGAGAACGTATCTTGCAGTCCTATCCGTTTCAGTTGAGCGGTGGTATGCAACAACGGTTAGCCATAGCCTTAAGCCTCATCTTGAAGCCGAGTATCGTATTTGCCGATGAACCGACTAGCGCCTTAGATATGCTCGTGCAAGCCTCTGTATTGGACCTTATGAAAGAGGTAACACAGGCTCTTGGAGCAACGGTGATTATTGTAACCCATAATATCAAGGCGGCTGCTCGCATTGCCAATAGCATTGGGGTTATGAATAAGGGGCAACTCGTTGAAGTGGGATCCTCTGAAGAGGTCATGGCGCATCCAAAGGATGAGTATACTCGTATCTTGTTAGATTCCGTAACGAAAGTGGTGTAGTATGATTCAACTCGAGAAAATCTGTAAACAATATACGAACCACCATCATACGGTCCATGCCGTTGATAACGTATCCTTTTCCGTGGCTCCCAATGAACGCGTAGGTATTGCAGGTGGCAGTGGTTCTGGTAAAAGTACTCTCCTTAGACTGATTGCTATGTTAGAAAAACCTACCTCTGGTAGTCTGCGACTCTTTGGTGAAGACGTAACATCCATTCAAAACCATACAGAAATATATCGTTCTATGCAGATGATGTTCCAAAATCCCTTGGCGGTGATTCCTCCAAGGATGAACTTAGAAGCATTTCTCTTAGAGCCATATATTAACTATGGTCTCATGGATATAGCGTCAGCAAAGGACGATATCCGTAAATGGATGCAACGAGTAGACTTGCCAGAAAATACGGTGTATAAATACCCTCACGAAGTCAGTGGTGGTCAGCTGCAACGGTTGGTACTGGCAAGGATTATGTTGATGCATCCAAAACTAGTACTCTTTGATGAACCTACATCAGCCCTTGATGCGGTGAACCAAAAGTTGGTGCTAGACCTATTACAAAAACTACATACGGAACAACCCTTCGGCTACGTATTCGTCAGCCATGACATCGGACTATTACAAGCCGTAACAGACCGAATCATCGTTATGAAAGATGGGCAAATCGTAGAAACCATCGAATCAAAACGACTTAAAGAAGCGGTACACCCATATACAAAATCACTTGTGGAAGCGAGTGTGTGAAAAGAGCCCCTATGCTTTGGCATAGGGGCTCTTAATTATCTTTCATAATCCTCCCTTACGATAAAAGAAATTATATATTTTTTTCAGAAAGAGGGGTTAACTATGACAGCAGTAAAGCATGAATGGCGCAAGCACGAAAAGGAATTGTATTGTCCGAAGCAGCAGGCGGTGCAGGTTACGGTGCCGAGCATGAAGT
>NZ_CALJSP010000046.1:0-3556 GCF_937975875.1 Veillonella dispar
TATGTACATTATAGTAGTATTGAAGGTAGTGGTAGTGGCGATTCCCAAGGTAAAGGTAGTGTAAGTGCATTAACACCTAGCTTACATGGCCAGTTTAAACTTAACAAAAAAACTAGCATGTATGCTGGCTGGACACGTATCATGAGACCACTTAAAACAGGTGACTATAGTGCAGTTGACGGCGTATACAATACACCATTAGATGACGAAAAAGGCGATGCTTTCACTTGGGGCGTACAACACACATTTGGTAAAGATAACAACACAACTGTTGCTGTTCACTATGATTACACACGCATGAAAAACGCTATTGCTACATTGCCAATCTGGAATAGCACATCTGGTGATTTTGAAAAAACAGCAGTTAATGCTAAAGAAAACAAACAATCTTTCAACATTACAGTGGATCATAAATTGAATAAACATGTAACAATGAGTGCATCTTACTCTCATATGAAGGACAAATGGATGTCTAAAGGTGGCTGGGTTCTCGATCCAAACTGGGGTTATAGCAATAGCGATGATATTAACGTGGCTATTAACAGCTTGCGTCCACAAAACCACTATGCATTGAATATTTCCTATGATAACAAACGCCTATACTCTGGCTTGTTAATTAACTGGTACACTGGCAATAGCGATTATGCATTTACTCATAGACGTTTCTTAATTGTGGATTGGAACCTCAACTATGATGTAACAAAAGATTTAACTGCGTACATTGTAGTGAACAATGTTCTTAACCGCGCATATGAAACAAGCTATAGTGCTTATAATGGTCGTGGTAGTGCGGCTATGCCAGCACGTTCCTTCATGATTGGGGCGAAATATAAATTCTAATGATTAGATTTAGCGCATTAATACTATGTCTATTACTATGCGTAGGCTGTGGTCCTCAGCAGGTGACTGTTGAGGACCATCAGTCTACACCGACGCATATCGAACTACAGCCGCCTGTAACAATCAAGTCCTATGTGCGCCGAGGGGAACCTTTTGAAAGTACATATACGGCAGTACCAGAGCGCGTTGTGGCGATGTGGCAAAATTCCATTGAAACTATCATTGCTCTTGGAGAAGGCGATCGTATTGTAGCGGGTATGGGAATTCCAAATCGTAAATACGTGCGATCAGAATACCGTGAAGCGTATGACAAAATTCCCTATAAGGATATGAAATATGCTAATTTAGAAAGCGTATTGATGATGAAGCCCGATTTACTAGTTGGTTGGCGATCTACTTTCACCAATAAAGGATTACGAACCCCTGCGTTCTGGCAGGCACGAAATGCAAATGTGTATATTGCAGAATCCTCTCTAGGGGCACAATCTGCATTGACCATGGATATGGAGTACCAATATATTCGTGATTTAGGGCGTATCTTTAACCGCAACATGGAGGCAGAAAAGCTGATTCACGATATGGAGCAATCTGTAGCACATACAGTAGCTCAAACGGCTCATGAAAAGACACCAAAAGCATTGTTTGTCGAGGTTGAAGGTAAGCAGTTCCGCTTGTATGGACATAAGACATTAGCTGGTAATATAGGGGATTCCTTGCATGCCAATGTAATTGATACAGATACGCCATCCATTAGTATGGAGGATGTTGTGGAAGAAAATCCAGATGTTATATTCTTGATTGTATCTGATGGTGAATATAGCCAAGCGGATACGATTATGAACTATGTTTTGACACATCCTGGCCTACAAAGAGTAAATGCATTGCGTAATAAGCGAGTTTATTTCTTGCCACTCCTTGCCGTCTATAGTCCTGGTATTCGATTATCCGATGGCATCGATATCGTATCACATGGGTTATATCCAGATCTTTACCCTCAAGGGGTACCCGATTTAATTCATTAATAAAGGAGCAGTATGCTAAAACGTATTGGATATACTGCTGGCGGATTTGTCCTCATAGGGGTGCTAGCATTAGCCATACTATGGGGACTTTCTGTTGGTACAGTACAGTTTTCACTTTCTCAAATTTTCAATATTGTAATAGATCAATTTTCTAGTCCTTTAGCGCTTGATGATCCTATGAATAGTCCAGATCAGACTATTATATGGTTACTGCGTATGCCGCGGCTCTTGATGGCTGCCATTATCGGCGCAGGCCTTGCCGTGTCTGGCGTAATCATGCAAGCTATCGTGAAAAATCCATTGGCGGACCCATATATCTTGGGGATTTCGTCTGGTGCATCTCTCGGTGCTACGGTAGCTATCCTGTTTGGTGTAGGCGTTATGTTCGGAGAAAATTTCGTAGGTGTTATGGCCTTTATTGGAGCTATGGCGATTTCCTTCGGTGTATTATTTATCTCCAACCTGGGGGGCCGACCTAATTCTGTAAAATTAATCTTAGGTGGCTTAGCATTAAGTGCCGTATGTAGTTCTTTCTCTAGCTTTGTAGTGTACTTAGCAGATGATAAGGAAGGCATCCAAACTATTACCTATTGGTTGATGGGGAGCTTTGCAGGTGCTAAATGGGACATGTTGCCTATCATTGCTATCGTTGTTCTTGTGAGCATTCTATTCTTCTGGTCTCAAAGTAGAATTTTGAACATGATGCTTCTCGGTGATGAGGTAGCTATTACCTTAGGTCGAGATTTGCATAGATATCGCCAAGTGTATTTGATTATTAGCTCTCTTATCATCGGTTTTGTAGTGTACGCAGCGGGGATGATTGGCTTTGTAGGCCTTTTAATTCCTCACCTCGTGCGCATGACGATTGGGACCAATCATTGGACATTGATTCCATTCAGTGCATTAGGAGGTAGTATCTTCCTCGTTATTGCAGATGGTCTCTGTCGTTGCATTATTCCTCATGCAGAATTACCAATTGGTATTCTCATTTCTCTCATCGGTGCGCCAACCTTTGTGTACATGTTGGTACGTAAGAACTACGGATTTGGAGGGGAATAATGAACATACAAGCAGATAATATCCAAGTTTCATTTGGAGCTAAAAAAATTCTCCACGATATATCCTTAGATATACGAGATAAGGAGTTTGTTGGTATTATTGGGCCGAATGGTAGTGGTAAAAGCACATTTTTAAAATGTTTATACCGCGTACTGCAACCTAATCATGGAAAAATTTTCTTTGATGGTACAGAAATGAGTTCCTTAAGCCATCGTGACACAGCTTTAAAAATGGCTGTGGTAGCCCAGCATAGTACGGTTAACTTTGATTTTTCCGTTCTTGAAATGGTCCTTATGGGCCGTTCCCCTTATAAAGGGCTACTCGATAGAGATCAAATTGATGACTATGAAATTGCCCGTCATGCGCTGGCTCAAGTCGGCCTTAGTGATTTTGAAAGTCGCAATTTTAATACCTTATCTGGTGGTGAGCAGCAGCGCGTTATCTTGGCGCGTGCTTTAGCACAACGCACAGAATGCCTTGTACTAGATGAGCCTACAAACCACCTAGATATTAAGTATCAGCTCGAGCTGATGACGATTGTAAAACGCCTTGATGCAACAGTGGTGGCCGCTATTCATGATTTAAACTTATGGTTCTGCGGAGCCATCCGTTTTTTCTTATTCGGATCGCATTTT
>NZ_CALJSP010000047.1:0-7276 GCF_937975875.1 Veillonella dispar
TATCGTGTCGCCACTGTCGACTACCTTATCCAAGAACTTCGGCCAATTAGCGAAGGACAATAACAGTCATGTGTATTTGACTACTGGTAGTAAAACAATGCACATCTTTGCCAAATCTGAAGCCTTGCAAGATTGCGAAGTATGGACACGAATTTTGCCAACTGCAGAGGTGTTACAAATGATGGAAGACCTCAATGTGAGTCCTAAACGCATCGTTGCTGTACAAGGTCCATTTTCTTACGATATGAACCGCATTATGTTCCACGATACAAAGGCTAGTGTTGTAGTTATGAAAAACTCTGGCCTTGTAGGTGGTGCTGATACAAAATTACAAGCAGCCATGGATCTTGGCATCCATGTTATTGTTATCGATCGTCCACGGGTTAAGATTGAAAGCCACGTGGTATCATCGAATGATGAATTTTTCAAATTATGGGAGGACACTAATGGATTACGTTAAAAATCCTAAAGCCATTGAAGATAAAAGTATGGAAATCATTTACGATTATGTAAAGGATTTAGGTTTAACCGATGATGAAGTACGCGTTGTATCTCGTACAGTTCACGCATCTGGTGACGTTGAATACGCTCAACTCGTAAAAATGAGCCCTGATGCTGTTCAAAAAGGTATCGAAGCATTGGATAATGGTGCCGATATTTATACAGATGTTGAAATGGTACGTACTGGTATTTCTAAACCTGCTCTTAAAATTCGCGGTAACGAAGTACACTGCTTGATCAAAGACGAAAACGTAGCTAAAATGGCTAAAGAATTGGGTGTAACTCGCTCTATCGCGGCTATGCGTACATTTGGCAAACAATTAGAAGGCCAAATCGTTGCTATCGGTAATGCTCCAACAGCATTGTACGAAGTATTGCGTTTAGCTCTTGAAGAAGGCATTAAACCAGCTCTTATTATTGGTATCCCTGTAGGCTTCGTAGGTGCTGCAGAATCCAAAGACTATTTGATGGAAGTATCCCCAGTTCCTTACATCACTGTAAAAGGTAATAAAGGTGGTAGCCCAATCGCTGCTTCCGTATGTAATGCATTGCTTTACACAGATGTAAAACGCAATGACATGCTCTTCGTAGAAGGCAAAGAGTCTAAATAATACAAAACCCGAATCGTATGTTAGTAGTTTTTTGCGATTCGGGTTTTACTGTATATTTTTAATACTACCAGTTAAAAGTAAATGTTTAGGCCTATAATATTATCTTTTTTAGATACTACCAGTTAAAAATAAATATTTTTAACTGGTAGTATCTCTATAATAGGTAGTACTAAGTCTAAAAATTTAGGATTTTCAAAATAACGTATTTGTTATATGAAAATCTGGAGAGGGGGTTCGTATGGCATCTATTAATGAACGAAAATTATTTCGATTATCAGTTATTATTTTTTTAATAGTTGCTGTTGTAGCTAGCATGATTATATCCCTTATTTGGGGGTCTACACCGGTGTCATTAACGGAGATTTGGCATACATTGTGGGCTAGTGAGCTAACAGATACATCATCACAAATTATTTGGAATATTCGGTTGCCTCGTAATATTGTAGCTGCACTAGTTGGTGCTTGTTTAGCCGTATCGGGTGCCATTTTACAGGCGGTTATGAAGAACCCTTTAGCAGATCCTCAAATCGTTGGCGTTTCGTCCGGTGCTGGACTTGCTGGGGTTATCATATTTATTCTTTTTCCTGGTTATGACCATATAGTACCTTTAGTGGCCTTTCTAGGTGCTATGGCTGCCGCTCTCATGGTATATGCTCTGGCATGGAAAAATGGTGTACGCCCGAGCCGTATCATCTTGGCCGGTGTTGCGGTGGCTGCCTTTTTAGGCTCTGGTATTTCTGCATTGCTTGTATTCTTTGGTGATCGTGTGCAAGGCGCTTTGCTTTGGATGGTAGGGGGACTGGCTGCACGCAGTTGGCCTCAGGTAGAGGTTTTGTTCCCATACGCGTTAGTAGGTCTCATTTTTGCTTGCTTAGGTGCCAAACGTTTGACCATCTTAAGCTTAGGTGATGAAACAGCAAAGGGGCTAGGTCTTAAGGTTGAACAAACGCGGTTTGTTATGACAGCCGTTGCTGCTTTATTAGCGGCAGGCGCTGTTAGTATTGCGGGCTTGATTGGCTTCGTAGGCCTTGTTATACCTCATATGTTGCGACTTATCATCGGCAATGATTATGCGTATTTGCTACCTGGCTCGGCATTATTAGGCGCACTCGTCCTCGTTATTAGCGATACGGTAGGGCGTGTCATGTGGAGTCCAATCGAGGTACCGGTTGGCATTATCATGGCCTTCTTTGGGGCACCATTCTTCTTATATCTATTGAGGAGGGATAACTAATGAAAACGGCTATTGATGTAAAACAGTTATCCGTAACTCTCGGTGATCGTCAGATTCTGCATGATATTAATGTATCGGTTCCTGTTGGTAAAATAACGACCTTAATAGGACCTAATGGTTGTGGTAAAAGTACATTGTTACGGTCTATGATTGGCTATATCCATAGTCCTCGTGAATGTGTAACAATTCTAGGAAAACCATTACAGTCCTATTCACAAAGTGAATTGGCAAGGCAGATGGCATTTTTGCCACAGGTGCCTAATATGCCAAAGGATATGACCGTAGAAGAATTGGTATATTGTGGACGCTATCCATACCAAACTTGGTGGAAGAATACGGCCAAAGAGGACCGAGAAATCGTTGACTATGCCTTAGGCATTACGAAAACAGACCATTTGCGTTATCAATTAATACCATCTTTATCGGGTGGTGAACGACAACGCGTTTGGATTGCTATGGCTCTGGCTCAGGAACCTAAATTACTAGTGTTAGATGAGCCAACAACGTACTTAGATATTAATCATCAACTAGAAATCATGGAGTTACTAAAACGATTAAATGAAGAGCAAGGGTTAACAGTACTGATGGTACTTCATGAATTGACACAAGCCGTACAATATTCACATTATATGGCCGTTATAAAAAATGGCCATTTAGTGACATCGGGTGAGACGAAATCAATTATTTCAGATCATCTATTTCAACAGGTATTCTCTGTAGATGTGCAGATTGATACATTCGATGATAAGCAATATGTGCGGGTAAAAGGTTTAGTTAAATAGTTTAGTTAAATAGTTTAAACCCATAAGAATTTAAACCAATAGTAGGAAAAAGGGCACTCCCCATTGGGGAATGCCCTTTTTTGCATAATGTAATATATTAGAATGTAACATTAATGCCATAAGCTTCTTTCACTAAACGTGCCATAGCCTCAGGTGTTTGTAGTCCTGGGTTAAGTAGGAATAGTTTAGATGGTAAGTAAATAACACGATTGTTTTGTACTGCCTTAAGATTTGCCCATGCAGGATTATCTGTCATGGCTTGTTTCATAGCCTTTGTAATTTCTTCTTCTTTACCCATGGTAACGACGAAGATAATATCAGGGTTATCAGCGGTTAATGTTTCAAGAGAATACGGTACCGTTTTATCCTTAGTTGTACCATCTAGGTGAGATGTTACAACATTTGTCATACCCAATTCTTTGACCATAGATGCAGTTACTGCTTCGTCAGTTTCGGCAGTCACGCCTTTACCCGTAGCACGTAATACGGCAACACGCGCAGGTTGTTGGTTTTTAATGGCATCCTTTACCTTTTGAATGTTGCTTTCATAGGTTGCAATAACGGATTTAGCCTTATCTTGATGGTTTGTTAACTCACCAAGGAATGTTAGCATTGGTACATTATCCTTGATGCCATCGTAATTAAAAAGCACTGCTGGAATATTGTTAGATTGTAATTGGGATTCATATTTTTTATGTTGATTTACTAAACCCAATACCACATCTGGCTTCAAGCCTAATAGTTGTTCCATGTTGATATTAGCCGTTTGACCTAATGCAGGTAATGCTTCTAAATCTGGAGCTAATTTATCTGTTGTGCTAGCACGAGAAACGGCTTTGCCATCCACTGCGTATAGCATGGACAATACAGAATTTGAAAGAACAGCGATGCGTTGTGGATCCTTTGGTACAGTGTAGGTTTCACCATTAAAGGTAAGTTCCTTCGTAGTAGCAGAAGAGCTGGATGTGGATTTACCACACCCAGCTATTGCTAGTACGATCATGACCAAAGCAAGACTACAGAGTAGTAGTTTTTTCATGATGTACTCCTATGTACGTTATATAACGATACTAGTTAAATTGTTGAATGATTATTTTTGTAATGCGTCCCAAGATTCGTTAGCACGTTCAACGAATAAGTTACGGATGTTAGGGTTTTCACCTAAACCATGAAGGTAAGTATCTACTTTGAAGCCTTCTTTTTCAAGGATGGATTTATGGGAATCTGGTTCCGCACCAGCCATGTCGTTGTTTGCATGGTCGCCAGCAACCATCATGAATGGCATCAATGTAACATGTTTAATACCATGTAATTTTAATTGTGGGATAACTTGTTCAAGATTTGGAGTACCTTCTACTGTGTAGATAAATACATTTTTCATACCAAGAGTATGGATACGGTCTTGAATTACAGAATAGTAAGCATTGGAAGGATCTGGAGTACCATGAGCCATGATAAGAAGAGCGTCTTCTTTGCCTAATTTAGGGAATTGAGATTGAACAGCTTTTAATGTTTCAATAACTTGGTCAGTTTGGTTTTCTTGACCCATCCAGTACATAAGAGATGTACCAAGTGTCATTTTTTTGAAATTATCTTTGTACAAATTATATACTGCTGCATCGTAGTTGTATTCCATACCAGGGATTACATCAAGGGATGCTAATGCAACGCGAGTGTAACCGTCTTTTTTGAGTTCAGCCAAAGCTTCTTCAGGAGTTGGGTAAGTAATACCTTCTTTTTGTTGGATACGATCACGAATGATATGGCTTGTGAAAGCTGTAACTACTTTTGTGTTTGGATGAGCTGCTTTAATAGCATCTACAGTTGCGTCGATTGTTTTTGCACGAGTATCTTTATAAGTTGTACCAAAGCTCATAACAACCATAGCATCTTTGTTTGGCAAGTTTTGTAAAGCTTCTGTATTGTGTGTGCGTACACCAATCGCAGCAGCTTCTTTCAATGCTGGTGTAGGATCTTTTACTTCTTCATTTAATTGATAAGCAGCGTTAGATACAGTAGATGTACCAAAGGACACTAAAAGACCTAGAATAGCGGATGCTAATGCTAATTGTTTTTTCATTTTAAAACTCCTATCCATAACTTAACTACAAATCTATGCAATGATCTTAGTAGTATAGATAATTTTATATAAATCGTTATAGGTTTATAGACCACTATAGATGTATTGCATATATATAACCTTAAGCCAATCGTAACAAAGGGACATAGGGGTGTCAATAAACCCCATACCCCTAGAAGTATAGGAAAAATAAGGGCTTTTTAAGAAATTAATGTGATGAATATAGTATAGTATTAGCTTTTATAAATATATTCTTTTTGGTTATAAGGATATGAATGTGTGAATATATGAGTAATTTTATTTTCCTTTCTAGGGATATTTTGATATTTTTTCTCATTGACTTATATTCGTGAATCTTGTACTATTATTACATAGTAGTTGATAATAATTTTCAGTTATGAAGATTGTATCATGTATGAGCGATATGGAGGTCACATATGAAAGGCATAATTATTGCATCCTTTGGATCAATTTATCAAGATGCTGTGGAGAAATCCATCGGCAGTATAGAGAAAAAAGTACGTTCCATGTATAGCGATATGGAGGTACGTCGTGTATTTTTATCTGATGCATTAGTAGAGAAGTGGAATGAGAAGTACGATGATAAGATTTCTTCTTTCACAGAGGCTATGCAGGATTTTGCTCGTATGGGTGTCGATGAGGTATACATTCAACCTATAACATTGGTAGCAGATCAGTGTTACCAACAAATGCGTAAACAAGCATTGAAGTTTTTACATAGTAATGAATATGGTTTCACACAAGTGAACATTGGTAAACCATTGCTTACGTCGTTAGGTGTAAAAAATTATGCTGATGATTATGAAGCAACATTAGAAAGCATCGTACGTCATGTTAATACAAAAGCGCTAAATAAATCTGTAGTGCTTATGGCGAATGGTCAAAATCAATTAGAGTTTAGTACATTGCAATTGAAAGCTATGTATGGTGCAGCGCCATGCTGCACGAAGTGGCCGTGCCCGCCGCATGGGCCGACGCCACGGAAGACGCCCCCGCCGCCTGCGACGAACGCCCCGACTTCGTCCGCAACATCGTGGACGTGATGAACCGTCAGGAAGGCGACGAGCTGCCCGTGAGCGCCTTCCTCGGTTACGAAGACGGCACGTGGCCTGTGGGCATCACGGCCTTTGAAAAGCGCGGTGCCGCCATCATGGTACCCGTTTGGGATGCCGAAAAGTGCGTCCAGTGCAACAAGTGCGCCTTCGCCTGCCCCCATGCCGCCATCCGCCCGCGCCTGCTCAGTGCCGAGGAAGCCGTCGCCGCGCCAGCGTCCATCGAGCATCGTCCCTGCCGTATCCAGAAGGGCTTCGAATTCCACATGGCCATTTCCGTCCTTGACTGCACCGGCTGCGGAGTGTGCGTGGGCCAGTGCCCGGCCAAGGAAAAGGCCCTGACCATGACCAAACTGGAAAACGTGATGCCCGAGGGCGCCCGGAAGTGGGACTACGCCGAAAAGAACATCACCTACAAGAAGCCAACTCAGGGTAAGCTCAACGTCGCCAACAGCCAGTATCTGCGCCCGCTCAACGAATTTTCCGGAGCCTGCGCCGGCTGCGGCGAAACGCCCTATGCCAAGCTCGTCACCCAACTCTTCGGCGACCGCATGATGCTCTCCAACTCCGCCGGCTGTTCCACGGTGTGGGCAGCCGGTGCCCCCTCCGTGTCCTACACCACCGACGAGAACGGCCACGGCCCGGCGTGGGGCTTCTCGCTCTTTGAAGACAACGCCGAATACGGCTTCGGCATGTTCCTCGGCGTAGCGCAGATCCGCGCTACCCTCGCCCTGAAGATGAAGGCTCTGCTGGAAGGCGGGGATATCAGCGCCGCTCTCCGTTCCATTATGGAAGAATGGCTGGAAGGCAAGGATCTCGGCGAAGGCACCCGCGAAAGGGCCGCCGCCCTCACCGCCGCCCTCGACGAAGCTCTGGCGGAAAAGGATGACGCCGAACTCAAAGCCCTCCGCGAGAAAAGCGACTTCTTCGTCAAGCGTTCGCACTGGATCTTCGGCGGCGACGGATGGGCCTACGATATCGGCTACGGCGGGCTC
>NZ_CALJSP010000048.1:0-28238 GCF_937975875.1 Veillonella dispar
AAATATATAATCAGACCTAATAGAGCTATTAATTACTATAATTTTAATGGCTAATTTAGATCTACTCTCATAATATGGAGTCCTATGAATGCTGCATCTATGTAGTTGTGTGTCATAGGGCTTATGTGTGGTATAAAGGAGAGATTCTATGAATCAACGAGTCATAGCAACCATAGGAGCCCTCTTAATAGGGACTGCCCTCATAAGTGGTTGTGGATCTGAAAAGCAACCTGAGGATACAAGCCTCAAGGTGCGTACTATCACCATCGTTGAAGAATCTGGCACTACTGGCGCTGGCTATGCAGGCACCATCCATAATAAAACAGAAACCAACTTGGCCTTTCAAATTGGTGGGCGCGTCATCAATAAATTCGTAAATGTTGGTGATGTGGTTCAAGCAGGACAAATGATTGCTCAAATCAATGGTTCAGATACATCTGCTCAGGTACAAAATGCTGAGGGTGCTGTGAAAGCTGCTCAATCGGCCTATGAATTAGCAGAAACCAATGCTAAACGATATCGCGAACTCTATGCACAACAAGCGATTAGTAAATTGCAATTAGACCAAGCAGAAAACCAATTGAATGCTACCTCTGCTCAATTACAACAAGCACAGGCTAGCCTCAATTTGAGTAGCAATCAAAATAGCTATACTAATTTGACCGCTCCTGATACAGGTATTATTACAGCTTTCAATATTGAAACAGGCCAAGTCGTAGCAGCTGGTCAAAACGTTGGTACCTTAGCAGCTGGTCGCGACCCAGAAGCAGTCATTGCCCTTCCTGAGCAAGAATTAACTAAGGTTCATGTGGGTAGCCCTGCCACTATTACATTCTGGGCTCTACCTGATGTAACCGTGCAAGGTGTGGTCCGTGAAATTTCACCAGTTCCTGACCCTGTGGCAAGAACGTATACCGTAAAAATTACCTTACAAAATCCTCCAAAAGAGGTACAACTAGGAATGACGATCAATGCTAATCTATCTACTACAGATAGCACCAATATTTCCATTCCATTGACGGCTCTTGTGAAAGACTCTAACGGCAATAATGCAGTGTATATCATTCGAGACAAAAAAGCTCATCTCGTGCCAATTAAGACAGGTGAATTTGGTAAGAACTCCGTCATCGTCACATCTGGTTTAGCTAAGGGTGACATTGTCATCACCGCAGGTACCCAACAATTACAAGAAGGGACGGCGGTGAGTCAATGAAACAATTTAACTTAGCCGAATGGGCCCTCAAACATAAGTCCATTATCTACTACTTCATGGCTGTGCTCCTCACCTTTGGTATCTTCTCATACAACCATATGGGACGTATGGAAGACCCAGACTTTACGATGCGCACTATGGTTGTGGGCGTTGCTTGGCCGGGGGCTTCCCCTCAAGAAATGTCGGATCAGGTAACGGACAAATTAGAAGAAAAACTGCGCGACCTACCTGGCGTCGATTATACAAAATCTTTCACAGATGGCAGCAAATCAGTTATTTATATTAATCTGAAAGAAAATCTACCATCTGATAAAATACGTCCCGCTTGGGAAGAAGCGCGGAACATGATCAACGACGAATGGAAGTCATTACCACAAGGCGTTCAAGGACCGACTATCAACGACAGATTCGATGATGTATACGGCATTATCTACGCTATTAGCGGCGATGAATTCTCGTATGAAGAAAAGCGACAACAAGCAGAAGACTTAAAACGTCAGCTTTTATCTGTTCCAAATGTTAAGAAAATCAGCCTCATTGGGGTTCAACAACAAACCCTTAATGTAACGATTAATAAGGATAAACTAGCATCCTATAAAATCAGTACACAACAGCTATTAACGGCTATTAAACAGCAAAGTATGATGGTTCCAGCTGGTATGATTACGACGGATACGAATAATGTATATCTACGCGTGAACGGTCTATTCGATAGTCCGCAAGCCGTACAAGATATGCCAATTCGTATCAATAATCAAACCTTGCGCCTTGGCGACATGGCTGATGTAACCATGACCTACCAAGACCCTAGTGATCCTCAATTCTACTATGAAGGCAAGCCGGCTATCGGTATTGCCATCTCCATGGATGCAGGTGGCAATAATATAGAATTTGGTGAAGCTATCGATAAAAAGCTAGCAGAATTGAAGAAAACCATCCCTGCAGGCCTTGAACTCGATCAAGTATCTAACCAGCCACATATTGTTAAAGAATCCATTGGGGACTTCTCACAATCCTTATTTGAAGCCATCTCCATCGTATTGCTCGTAAGCTTTGCATCCCTTGGCTTGCGTACAGGTGTGGTCGTAGCCCTCACTATTCCAGTCGTCGTATCTACTACATTTATTTTGATGTATGAAAGCGGCATTTATCTGCACAAAGTTAGTCTAGGTGCGTTAATACTAGCTCTAGGCCTCCTCGTAGATGATGCCATCATCGTTGTAGAAATGATGAGCGTTAAGCTCGAAGAAGGTTGGGGGCACTTTAGATCCGCTACCTTTGCTTATCAATCGACAGCGTTCCCTATGCTATCTGGTACGCTCATTACCTGTGCAGGCTTCTTGCCATTAGCACTCGCAGAAGGCATGGTAGCAGAGTTTACAAAATCTCTATCTATTGTTGTATTTATGGCGCTCATCCTATCTTGGTTCGCCTCTGTTCTCGTCAGCCCTGTTCTAGGTTATAAAATCATCGAAAACAAGGCTCCAAAACCTGAATCAGAATGGACTAAACGAGACCATATCATGCACAAGCTCAGTGTTACATTCTATGACAAGTTTGAAAGACTGTTACATTGGGCCTTAGGTCATCATAAGGTAGTATTACTCATCACCTTAGGTGCCTTTGTATTATCCCTACTTTCACTACCATTGATCAAACAGGAATTTTTCCCATCATCAACGCGTAATGAAATCATAGTATCCATGCAATTCCCTCAAAGTTCGTCCATCGAATATACTGCAAACCAAGCTAAAATTATCGACGAACATTTACAAGGTAACGAACATATTTCAACCTTTACATCTTACATCGGACAAGGTTCTCCACGTTTCGTCCTCACCTTGGAACCGGAATTGCAACGGAACAATTTCTTGCAATATGTAATCGTCACAAAATCCTTAGAGGACCGCGATAAACTATATGCTGAATTGACTCCATACTTAAATGAAGAATTCCCTTCAGCCCTTGTAAATACGCAATTCTTACAAATTGGTCCACCATCCAAATATCCAGTTATGCTCCGCGTTTCTGGACCTGATCAAAAGGTGGTAAAAGAAATTGCCAACAAGGTAAAAGATAAGATGCAAGGCGATAAGGATTTGCATAACATAGCCTTTGACTGGCCAGATACGGAACCAGTAGCCAATATTCATATCGATCCTAACAAAGCTCGCTTACTCGGTATCGATAGCTATGCCGTATCCTTACACTTGCAAAGTTTATTATCCGGTACAAAATCTGGAGAATACTACGAAGGTAACCAAACAATTCCTGTGACATTCCGCTTAGGAGATAATGAACAACACAACTTAAGTGCTCTGTCCTCCTTACCAATTCAAACAGGCAATGGTTCCTATGTACCGCTTAGCCAAATTGCAACCATCACCATGACCCAAGAGGATGGTATCATCTGGCATCGCAACATGATGCCAACCATCAGCATTCACGCTAATGTAAATGCTGGCGTCCTAGGCAATGCGAAAACAAAAGAGGTATATAAATCCTTACAAGACATTCGCGATTCCTTGCCTACAGGGTATACCATTGAACTTGATGGGGCCGCTGAAAAGAGTGTAACAGCTGTACAAAATCTGTTAACACCAATGCCGATTATGCTCTTTGTAATCATGACAATCCTCATGTTCCAATTAAAGCGTATCGCTCTCATGTTTATGGCCTTGCTCACAGCTCCTCTCGGATTAATCGGCGTTGTATTAGCTCTGAATATTACGAGAACGCCATTGGGCTTTATGGCTATTCTGGGTATCATTGCCCTTTCGGGTATGATCATCCGTAACTCCATTATCTTGTTAGACCAAATCGAAATCCACAAAGCAGAAGGTCAAGAACCTCGTGAAGCGATTATCAACTCCGCTACACTTCGTTTCCGCCCTATCATGCTCACCGCTATCGCAGCGATTTTAGGCATGATTCCTCTCATGGGATCTGTATTCTGGAGCCCACTTGCTATCGCCTTTAGTGGTGGCCTACTAGTGGCAACTGTTCTAACACTCATCGTACTACCAGTCATGTATGCAACATGGTATAAGATAAAATAAAAAATTCCCCCTAATATAGTTTTAACACTATTATTAGGGGGATTTTTATTACCTATTAAACTACAACGGCTGTACCATTGCATGTAACCATGAGCATACCATTTTCTGCACCTACTGTGCTGTATTGGAAGGATACGCCGATAACAGCATTAGCACCCATTTTAGAAGCCCGTTGAGACATTTCATCAAGGGCTGCTTGGCGTGCATTCATTAAGGAGTTTTCATAGCTGCCACTACGGCCACCAACGATGTCGCGAATACCAGACATGAAATCTTTCACAAAGTTACGGCCTTCTACGACTTCACCAAATACGATACCCTTGTACTCTTGTACAGGTTTATTTTCAATATGCATAGTTGTAGTAATAATCATAATTGTATCCTCTCTAATTGACTACAATATATTTTGATTAATTATAGCAAGGCTTTCACCGAAATACAATCACATATTATATAAAAAAGACCTGTTCACTATTTCATAATGAACAGGTCTAATTATGTTATTATTTATCGAAATCGCGGTCTAGGTTAACCTCTTTCAATGGAACAAGTTTTGTTTTCTTGATGTATTTGTAACCTAAGTACACTGCGAAGAAGATTGGCAAGCCGATGTACGCAACGGATACGCCATACCAGTCGATTGTATCGCCTGTGAAAGCGGAGTAGTTTTGGCCAGCAATGATGATGACACAAAGAATGAACGCCAAGATTGGACCAATTGGGAACAACCACGCTTTGTAAGGTAATTCACTAAGATCTCTACCTTGTGCAATGAAGGCACGGCGGAAACGATAGTGAGAAACAGCGATACCAACCCATGCGATGAAGCCGCAAAGACCGGAGATATTAACAATCCAAGTGTATGCAGTACCTTCGCCGATGAAGCTTGTAAGGAACGCAAATAAACCGATTGCTGTTGTTAAGATTAACGCTGGCACTGGAACGCCACGGCTATTAAGCTTAGCGAAAATTTTTGGTGCTTGACCTTCTTTAGCGAGTGCGTAGAGCATACGCGTAGAAGAATATAGACCAGAGTTACCAGCACTGAGTACTGCCGTTAAGATGATAGCATTGATGAAGCTAGCAGCAAAGGCAAAACCAAAGCGGTCAAATACGAGTGTGAATGGAGAAATAGATACATTCTCTACACTAGAATTCAATAGATTTGGATCAGTGTACGGAATTAAGAAACCGATAACTGTGAAAGCACCGATATAGAACAATAAGATACGCCAGAAGATTGTATTAATTGCTTTTGGCACATTCTTTTCAGGGTCTTCTGCTTCACCAGCAGCAACGCCGATAAGCTCAGTACCTTGGAAGGAGAAACCAGCTACCATGAAGATAGCGAGAATTGATTCCCAACCACCTACGAATGGCGCTTCCCCTACTGTCCAGTTCGCAAATCCTGGAGATGTGCCACCAATGCCAAAGATTAGCATGAAGCCACAGAACAGGAATACGAATACAGTAATAACCTTGATGCTAGAGAATACATATTCACTTTCACCAAAGGAACGAGTAGACAAATAATTCAAGCCGAATAAAACGAGCAAGAACAGAGCAGACCATACGATGGCAGGCACATCAGGGAACCAGTATTTCATGATAAGAGCCCCTGCCAATACTTCAGCAGCCAATGTAATAGCCCAGTTAAACCAATAGTTCCAACCTAAGGCAAAACCAAAGGCAGGGTCTACATAGCGTTTTGCATAGGTCCCGAAGGAACCAGGAATCGGCAAGTATGTAGCCATTTCCCCAAGAGATGTCATGAGGAAGTACACCATAATACCGATGAGACCGTAAGCTACAAGCGCACCACCAGGGCCTGCTGTGCTTACTACTTCACCACCAGCTACGAATAAGCCAGTACCGATAGCGCCACCTAAAGCGATCATATTCATATGACGCGCTTTTAAGGAACGTTTTAAATGTTGATCTTTATTAGAGGTAAACTCTACATTATTATTTTGATTTTCAGCCATGGGTCACCTCTTATAAATCTAGATTACGCACGTATTTTGCGTTATCTTCAATAAATTTACGACGAGGTTCTACCTTATCGCCCATGAGAACTGTAAAGATTTTGTCAGCTTCAATGGAATCCTCTAAGCTAACTTGTAAAATCGTACGATTTTCAGGGTTCATAGTAGTTTCCCATAATTGCTCAGGATTCATTTCACCTAAACCTTTGTAACGTTGGATAGTGATACCATCACGACCTACTTCATCAAGCTTAGCAGTAAGCTCTGCATCAGAGTATACATACCAGTGGGATTTACCCTTCTTGATTTGGTACAACGGTGGTTGAGCAATATAGATATGACCTTCCTCTACCAATGGTTTCATATAGCGGTAGAAGAATGTTAATAACAAGGTACGGATATGAGCGCCGTCAACGTCCGCATCTGTCATGATGATAATCTTGTTGTAACGGGATTTTGTAATATCGAATTCTTCACCAATGCCAGTACCGAAAGCGGTAATCATGGAACGAATTTCGTTATTCGCTAAAATCTTATCAAGGCGCGCTTTTTCTACGTTAAGGATCTTACCACGCAATGGCAAAATCGCTTGGTAACGACGGTCGCGACCTTGTTTTGCAGAACCGCCCGCAGAGTCACCTTCGACTAGATAAATTTCAGTCATAGATGTATCTTTTTCGGAGCAATCTGCCAATTTACCAGGAAGGCTAGATACTTCCAACGCATTTTTACGGCGAGTTAAGTCACGGGCTTTACGAGCTGCCTCACGAGCACGGCTTGCCATTGTTGCTTTTTCGATGATTTTCTTCGCATCTTGAGGATGTTCTTCGAAGAATGTTCTAAGACCTTCAGATACGATAACATCTGTAATACCTTTAACTTCGCTATTGCCAAGTTTAGTTTTTGTTTGGCCTTCAAATTGAGGTTCCAATACTTTTACAGATACAACAGCTGTCAAACCTTCACGTACGTCTTCACCGGAAAGGTTGGACTCATTTTCCTTGATCAAACCAGATTTACGGCCATAATCATTGAGGGTACGAGTCAAGGCAGCACGGAAACCAGAAAGGTGAGTACCACCGTCAATGGTATTGATGTTATTTACGAAGGACAACAAGTTTTCGCTGTAGCTATCGTTATATTGCAATGCTACGTCTACAACTACGTCGTCTTTTGTACTTTCAATGTAAATTACAGTTGGGTTTACTACTTCTTTATTTTCGTTCAAGAAGGTAATGAAAGAACTCAAACCACCTTCGTAGTGGAAGCTTTCAACACGAGGCTCCTCTTGGCGCAAATCGCTCAATGTAATGCGAAGACCTTTATTAAGGAATGCCAATTCTTGTAAACGAATTTTCAATGTATCAAAGTTAAATACTGTAGTTTCAAAGATTTCAGCATCTGGCTTGAAGATAACAGTAGTACCAGTACCTTCTGCTTTACCGATTTCATGTAACTCAGAAGTTTTATGACCACGAGCAAAGGAAATCTCTTGAACGATACCATTTTGAGATACTTGAACCTTAGTCCATTCACTCAACGCATTTACTACGGAAATACCTACGCCGTGAAGGCCACCAGAAACCTTGTAGCCGCCACCGCCAAATTTACCGCCAGCATGCAATTTTGTTAATACTAACTCTACCGCAGACATACCGGATTCATGCATCCCTGTAGGGATACCACGACCATCATCGACAACAGTGATACTGTTATCTTCATTAATGGATACTTCGATATGTGTAGCGTAACCTGCGAGCGCTTCGTCAACAGAGTTATCTACTACTTCATAAACGAGGTGATGTAAACCTCGAATGGACGTACTACCAATGTACATACCAGGGCGTTTACGTACCGCATCAAGACCCTCGAGAACCTGTATATTCTGAGCGCCATAATTTTCTTCAGGCATGAAACAAACTCCTCCTAACAATCTATCACACTGTACTGGATTGAAATTTGGTACAACACATGTACAGAATAAATCTTATCTCTTTATTATACTATAAAACTCGTCAATTCGTCTCATTAAAGTCTTAATGCTAATACCAGATCCATAAACGCAATCATCAGTGACCACATAGGTCTTGATCTGCTCCTCTGGTACCATAGCGATATACTCTAGCGTTTCATAGTGATGAATAGGACTTTTATGGGACTTTCCGCCCTTGGCGTGCACCATGGTAATGATGGATTCAATAGGCACGGAAACGGTATCCCCAATATGAACGTACATAGGAATGCCCCCTCTACTTTTCTAATGTCCCATTAAGGGCATCAATTTTGCGCTGTTCTTCTTCAGCAAGGAACTTAGACCGATATTTGTTACATAAATTAATAACATGCTGGTCTGTTAGCTCATCAGGCTTTTTGTGCGTAATGAGCATCGCCACCATATACATATGACGGCGATTGATAGAACCTTTGTAAATTTTATCTAGGTAAAAGTATATGGATTCCCGCATCGCTTCTGCAAAATCTGGGAAGGTACACTGTATAAATTGCTGACAGTCGCTGTATTTAAAGTACGGATACTTTCTAATAACTGACTTAATGTCCTTAATATGTTTTCGATGCAATTCATATTCGCAAGTAGGACAGATGTCCCGTTTAGATTCCATATGCATGCCACATCGACCACAACGATGATAGCCATGCTGCTCTAAATAGATTTCACGCTTTCGAGCCGTAATTTGCACTTTTCTGAAAGCAGCTCGTAATTCTTCGTTATCCGTTTGTTCTAACGACTTATCGATGGCTTCTACGTCTTCTTTTGAAAGCACGATATCTGCGAAATTAATCCGTTTTGTAATAATCTGTTCATCAGGCAATGAAATCGATGTATCAGTATTTGCTTTCACATAGCTCTGACGTTTCATAATGAAGCGAATATCTTTGATGACCTCTTGATGGTAATACTTGTTAACAGCCTCAATGATACGCCGTTTTTGCATCTGTAATTCTTGCATCCACATGGAGTTATCTGTACTAATAACCATGTCTGGAGGCTTAATAGATACAATTTTCGTATGATCTGCAATGACATCGCCCACTACATCACGCCACTTGTGAACGAGGGTATTTAATTTATATTGTTCCAGTAAATTCAGTTTTGATAAGGCCTTTGGTAAACAAAGATCAAGGCTGTCCATACTGAACCTTTCCTCCTTCACAAGAAATAAATTGAACCGATTTCAAATCTTTAAAATCGTGAATATCTGTAGTAGTAATAAATGTTTGAATACGTTTATGAATAAACTGCAATAAATTCGCTCGTCTCGATTCATCAAGTTCGCTCAATACATCATCTAGTAGCAGAACTGGATATTCCCCAACCTCGGACTTAATAAACTCAAGCTCGCTCAACTTTAAGGACAATACAGCTGTTCGTTGCTGCCCTTGAGATCCAAATTTCTTTAAATCCATCGCATCAGAGAAAAATCTAAGATCATCGCGGTGAGGACCTACGCTGGTGGTCATCCTATGACGATCCTGGGGCAACGCTGCTTTAATGCGCTCGTAAAAGCCTTCCTTTGTAAATTCTAAGGATCCATTATCCATATAGGGCTGTTCATAACCAATGGTCAAATTCTCGAGGCCACCCGTCAATTTACGGTTCATCAAATCGATGAGAAGGTTAATTTTCTTCAAGCTTTCTAACCGTTTCTTTACGATAAAACTCGCCATATCGGCTAATTGCAAATCCCATTCTTCAAGAGGAATGTTTTGCTTCCCTCTATATTCTTTAAGGATTGCATTACGCTGCTGTAATAACCGATTATACTGCATCAACTGATGATAGTACGTAGCGCTAGTCTGAGAGATTTCCATATCGAGGAAACGTCTACGACCCGACGGAGTTCCCTTGATGAGTTGTAAATCTTCAGGACAGAATATAACTGTATTTAATGTACCAATCAGTTCCTTTTGAGATATTTTAGTATCGTTTAATCGAATATCCTTAGGACCTTGGCGGAATAACTTAATATTTACCTTTTGTGGCGTATCCTTTTTCTCGAACTTAACGACAATGCCAGCTTCCTCAGCATTGAACATGAGCATATCTGACGTATCGTTGGTCCGATGGCTTTTACCAATGGTACCCACATAAATAGATTCGAGGATATTCGTCTTACCAGCCCCATTAGTGCCGTGTAAAACGATAATCTCAGGATTGAATTGAATCGTTACA
Organism: Veillonella dispar; assembly: GCF_937975875.1. Lineage (GTDB taxonomy): Bacteria > Bacillota > Negativicutes > Veillonellales > Veillonellaceae > Veillonella > Veillonella dispar_B. Next base: position 10,450 of record NZ_CALJSP010000048.1, read on the forward strand.
TCCTTATAATTACGAAACTGGAATAATTGCAGTGAGTCAATTCTCACCGATTAAGCCTCCTCTTGAGTAATTACGAGATCTACATCGAGACCTTCGCAAGAAATAACATCGCCAACGCGACACTTCTTGCGTTTTTCTGTTACAACTTGACCATTCAAAGTAAGGATGCCTTCATCGATAAAGGATTTAATTTGACCACCTGTTTCGATGATACCTTCTAACTTCAACAACTGATCAATCTGAATGTACTCCGTATGAATGGGTACCTGCTGTTGCTCTTTCATAACGTCCTCCTATAGTGGACAATTTATAACTATATGGGAATTAGGTAACGATGACTTTTAATCATCATTACCTAATAAAGATATGTATATTAATACAATAAAATATACAACGTAATAATATTGTTCTTAAAAAAAACAATCGTATTTAAGATCAAGCATTCGTACGAACTGGTGTTACTACGTATGTATAGTTCGGATTATTGTCTTGGCGAATGACAACAGGACCATTTTGTTTTAAGAACAAGTGGATATTATCACCTGTGCTGTGGCGCAAGATGTCAGAGATGTAGCGACCGTTGAAGGAGATTGTGAAAGGTGTGCCTTTAAATTCAACAGCTACGTCTTCTTTTGCCATACCGATTTCAGTATTTTGAGTAGACAATGTTACATTACTTTCAGCCCAATCATAACGAATTACGTTATAGCTGATGTCTTTAGCCAATAAGGATACGCGGTCAACAGCACCAGCGAATTCGCGGCGGTCGATAACAGCGCTAGAGTCGAATTGGGAAGGAATAACCTTTTCATATTCAGGATATGTGCCTTCAATTAAACGAGAAATAATGTAAATCGATTCAAAGTTGAATACGATTTGTGTACGATTCCAAATGATGTTGATCATGGCTGGATTATCTGTTGGTAACAAACGAGATACTTCAGCCAAAGTTTTTGTAGGAATGATAGCCCGCATTGGTGTAGTTGCTGGTTCATCGATGGTAATTTTCTTAACAGCCATGCGGTGTGTATCAGTAGCAACCATTGTTACTTCGTTTTCTTTGATTTCAAGAAGAGCACCAGTAAATACAGGACGATCTTCGTCTGTAGCAGCTGCGTAGTTTGTTAAATCGATGAGTTCTTTCATTGCAAAGCTATCGATGTTTACATGATCTTGGTCGTGAATTTGTTCAACTAAGGAGAAATCATCTGGATGCAATGTTACCAAGTTGAATTCGGAAGAGCCAGATGTGATGGTTAAAGAATTGCCATCTTCTGGTTTGTAAAGTTCAATGGTATCGCCTGGTAATTTGCGAATTAATTCTTGGAAGTAGCGGGAACCTACAACTAATGTGCCAGGTTCTTTAATGTCGCCGTCGATTGTTAAACGAATACCCAGCTCAAAGTCGTTACCTTGTAATTCTACTTGACCATTTTTTGTTGTCATGTAGATAGCGCCTGGTAAGTTGGAACTTGTTTTATTTTGAGATACCTTTTGCAATACGTTGATTGCTTTTTGGAGATTTGCTTTTGGAAATGTAATATGCATATGTTACTCCTTTATAATTTGTATGTTTGTTATTAGTATTATTAGATTTGTAGATTACTATTTTGCTCTACTAATTTATATATTGTTTGTAGGTACTATTTCCATATAGTGTAGAAGCACTGATAACTACTTCTCTTGTTTGTAATATTCTATGTTTGCTATCGTAGATGCTCTATAGATATTCTGCGATAGATCTGTTTCTACTGTTTTTTTGATTGTTTGTTAGTTTTAGTAGTAGTAATAGTAGGGGCCTGTTCATATGTGTAAAAGTGAATTGGCGCTACTAACTGTGCAATTTCTCGGTTGTGTATAACTATGTTGATAGTTTGTAACCACTTATCCACATACTCACAGCGGAGTACGTTTTTTAGGATATCCACAAAGTTACGCACAATATATCCACAGAGTTATCCACAGGTTGTTAATTTCTGTTTAATTTCAGAAATCATGTTCTTAGTTTCTTCGTTTCGTTCAATTTCCTTCGTGATTTTATCGTATGCATGGAGAATTGTCGTATGGTCACGAGAGAATGCAGCTGCGATTTGCGGATAACTTTCATTGATCATATCGCGGCATAGATACATGGCCACTTGCCGTGGGAATGCGAACTGTGCTTTACGCTTCTTACCGAGCAAGTCTTGCTTTTTAATATTGAAATAAGAACTTACAAAATTCTGAATACTTTCAATAGTCACCATGTTCACCTCTTCTGTGTGAACGAGGCCAGCCAAGGCTTGTTTAGTGTATTCTAGGTCGATAGATTCAAGACGTTGATCGATGGATGCGGTACCGATGAGTTTTGTGAAAGCACCTTGCAACACGCGGACGTTTTCGCTAAATTGTAACGCCACGTAGTTGATGGAGTCGTTATCGATGCGGATAACGCGGTTTTTCTTATATTCTCGTTCCAATAAAGATCTAAAGATGGCAATGCGCGTTTCTAAATCTGGATTTTCCATTGTTGCAATATAGCCAGCTTGGAAACGAGAACGAAGACGATCTTCGAACTGCTCCATATCGTTTGGCATCGTATCAGAAGTAAGTACGATTTGTTTGTTGTTATTTAATAACTCATTGAACGTATTAAATAGCTCAGTTTTCGTACTTTCACGACTTTCAAGAAACTGAATATCATCAATCATGAGCACGTCGATATTGCGGAACGTGTTGCGGAACAATTTACCTTGGTTACGTTGCAATGTTTCGACGAAAATGTTCATAAAGTTTTCGCTTGTAATGGACATAACCTTCATGTGTGGATGATTTTCCTTGATAGCATTGCCGATGGCGTGCATCAAATGCGTTTTACCTAGACCTGATGGACCATAGATAAAGAGCGGATTATAGTCGCCGCCTGGGTACTCAGCTACATTTTGAGCCGCTCCAAATGGAATGCGGTTTGCATTGCCTGTTACATAGTTGTCAAAGCGGTATGCTGGATTTAGGTTAGATAAAGATAAATCCACAGGTACATTATCAGACTGTAATGTAGGTGTTGTAGTTTCAACTGTTTTACTAGGCGCTACCATTGGCTCATCTGGGATTTCCACAGGTGCTGGTGCGCGATCGATGTAGACCGGCTCTTGATAGATTGGTTTATAGAACTCCTCTTGATGCGTTTTCTCCTCTACTACTGGAGATAATGGCATCGGCGGAGCCACTACAGGTGCATCATCGATGAGACTTTCATCAACAAAGATAGTATCTACACTCTCTTGATTGAAATCGAATAACACCATATCACGATGAGAACCGATAACCGTAGTGATAGCATCCTGCAAAGCCTTGCTAATCTGTGGCTGCTGATCGATTAAGTTTTTAACAAATGTTTGCATGACCCCAATATGGATCGAATGACTTTCGAGAGACATGGGAATCAACGATGACGTGACGCGCAAGTACAACGCGTCAGGCAAATGTTGCATGTTCTTTTTCGCCTCTTGCAATATATGTTCCCATATATTATTCAAATCAAATGATTGCATGACGTGCCTCTTGTGTATAACTATTGCGATAAATGTGTATAACTTTAGGAATAATGTGTATAACTCTTGTAAAAGCTGTGGAAAAACCTGTTATTCCTGTGAATAACCTGTGCACAACCTGTGAATAAGTGAAAATAAAATTCTCTTCCAACCAGATAATAACTGACTTTATAGATTACACAGGTTAAAAGAGAAAAAATGTGGATAACCTTAAAAGTTATCCAACAAAAACTTATAAAAATATATACTTTTTCCTAATTTCAGTTATGATTGTACCAAAAAATCACTAGTTTGTCATTTATTCTGTGGATAACTTTTGATTATCTGAAGGAGAAGTGTTAATAACTTAGTAGTTACCTCATCTTTTGTTCATCAATTACTTTTGGGGGAGGACTGAAAACTACTTTTATCGCTCCATACGACGCGTAAGTCACTCAAAAAGTAGTTTTCAGTCCCCTCCTCCTATAAGATAATTTTTATGATTACAATACACATAGACGAAAAAGTAATTGATGAACATAACAGCATCAACCTTCAGATAATCAAAACTAAATGATCAATAAAAATGACAAACTAGTGATTTTTTTAGAGGAAGTGTTAGGAGTAGATGTGGATTTTTGATCGAAACGTGTCGTATGGAGGGAGAAAACCACATCTATTCCTCCCCTTTCTCTAACTAGAGATCAAAAGGTAAATTCGTCTTATATAAAAAGATTAGAATGTGAGTTCTTGTGTTGCTATAAATTGATGTTACGTTTACATCGTGTAGTGGTGTGTAAGTTGACATTAGGATTTACTTAGGGAGGGAATATAGGGTCCTTTTGAGCGACTTTACGCGTCGTATGGAGCGATGAAGGAGCCCTCTTTTGGAAACGTAACATCAATTTCTCCCTTTCCCTTCAAGAGGATAAAAGGTAAAATTTGTTAAATCTTAGATCCGTATTCTGAAAGACTTTTATTGATTTGCTATAAAACTGATACTACTTTTTATACTGGTGGTAGGTGTTATAGTAGTCATTAGAATGTGTTGGGAGCAGGAATAGATGTGGATTTTTGACCGACTTACGTGTCGTATGGAGGGAGAAAACCACATCTATTCCTCCCCCTATAAAAGTAGTATCAGTTTTAAGTTCTATCGGATTTAAGTAAAATCTATATAAAAGTCTTTCAGAATAGCCCTAAAATATTGACAAATTTACGTTTTAACTCTATAATTACCCTGTTATGGTATAAGTAAAACAATACAAAATGACGAGGAGGTGTTTTACTAATGAAACGTACTTACCAACCAAATACTCTTTGGAGAAAACGTACCCATGGTTTCCGTGAACGCATGAAAACTATCGGTGGCCGTCTCGTTTTAAAAAGAAGACGTGCAAAAGGCAGAAAACGCTTATCTGCATAATATAATAGCTGTTAGGCAGGAGAAAAAACTTGGCGCTGCTGCCAAGTTTTTCTATTCTTAGGACTTAAGGACAATGCATATGGATTATTGCCTCGATAAAGCAAGACGACTGACGCACAATAATGAATATCGCCTTGTGTATAAGCACGGAAAATACGAAGTAGGCCGTATGTGTGTACTCTATCGTATGCCCGTGGCGAAGCAATCTACGCGCATTGGTTTTGTAACCGGCAAAAAGGTTGGTTGTGCTGTAGAGCGCAACCGAGCTAGACGCCTTATGAAAGAGGTATATCGCCTCAATCAACATTCCATACGCGAAGGGTATCATATCGTAATTGTTGGACGTGGCCCTCTGAAAAACGCTACCTATGAAAAAGCGGAAAAGGAAATTTTGTATCTCTTGCGAAAAAGCAAATTGTTGATACAAAATAATAAATAGGACCACAAGTTAGAGGCTTTGGTCCTTTTTTGTGTATATGGAGGTTTCCATGAAACGCTGTATAACCGCGCTTTTACGACTTTTAATTAGGTTCTATCAGCTTGCCATATCTCCCTTAAAACCTGGATGTTGCCGTTATTATCCGACATGTTCCACATATACTCTGCAGGCCATCGAAAAATATGGTCCTTTGAAAGGTAGCTGGATGGGTTTAAAACGCATTCTTCGCTGCCATCCTTTCCACAAGGGTGGCTATGACCCAGTACCTTAATCTATTTTTGATTAGGCTGGATGCGTTCTGTGAAAGCAACTTTCACAAAAAACATCTAGCACAGTTTTGGAAATACCTGAGCATCTGTATGGATGAAATTTAGACCATACCATAACGATATATAGATGCGCAAAGGACGATTTCGGACTGTATGAAAAAGGAGAAACAATGGACTTTTTAAGTGGTATTTTCCAACCTATCGTTGATTTAATGAGCACATTGGTAACCTATGCGTTCCAATTAACTCAAATGGTAGGCTATCCAAGCTACGGTGTGGCTATTATCCTTTTAACAATCGTTATCAAAGCGATTTTGGCACCACTTACTGTTAAACAAATCAAATCCATGAAGGCTATGCAAGAGTTACAGCCTCGCATGAAAGAATTGCAAGATAAATACAAAAACGATCCTGCAAAACTTCAAGCGGAAATGGGTGCATTGTACAAAGAAATGGGCGTTAACCCACTAGCTGGCTGCTTGCCTCTATTGGTACAAATGCCATTCTTGATCGCTATCTTCTATGCTTTACAAGGCTATCCATACGATCAAAACTATGTACAATTCTTATGGCTTCCTAGCCTTGGCGAACCAGATCCAATGTACATTTTGCCAGTATTGAGTGCATTATCTACATGGATTATGTCCAAGCAAACTAGTAGTGGTGCAACTGGTGCTGCTGCGCAACAACAAAAGATTATGACAATCTTTATGCCTTTATTCATTGGTTACATCTCCCTTAACTTCCCATCTGGCTTAGTTATTTACTGGATCGTATCCAATGTATTCCAATTTGTGCAACAACATTTCATTTACAAAAGCTTAGAAGCTAAGAAATAGGAGACACTATGGAATTTATCGATGTATCTGCTAAAACCATTGAAGATGCCATTGCCAAAGGCGTAGCTCAATTGGCTGCAGAAGGCCAAGAATTGGTAGAAACTAAAGTCTTGGAACAACCTTCTAATGGCTTCTTGGGCATTGGTCGTAAACCAGCAGTTGTTCGCTTATTCTTCACATCTGTAGCTAAAACTGCTACTCAAGAAGAAGTAGCTCATGTAGAAGAACAATCTGTAGCTGTTGCTTCCAAGCCAGTAGCAACAAGTGAAACAGAAGTACAAGATACAGCAGTTGAAACTTCTGAAGGTGATGTTGTAGAAAAACCTTCTAAAAAGGAACTTTCAAAAGAAGATCAACAAGAAATTGCTGAAAAAGGTAAACAATTCCTTGATGATATGTTTACACAAATGGGCCTCACTGTAGTTATCGAAAAAATGATGACTAAAGATAAGATTACATTCCAAGTACACGGCGAAGATTTAGGTATTTTGATCGGTAAACATGGTCAAACATTGGATGCTATTCAATACTTAACAAATCTCGTGGCACACAAGGATGTATCTGGCCACTGCCACATCGTTGTAGATGTGGAAAACTATCGTTCTCGCCGAGAAGAAACATTGGTAAATCTCGCGAAACGCTTGGCTTCTAAGGTAAAACGCAACCGTCAAAAGGTTTCCTTAGAACCAATGAATGCTTTTGAACGTAAAATCATTCACACTGCCCTTCAAGGCGACAAAAACGTTGTTACTAACAGTGAAGGGGACGAACCGTTCCGTCACGTTGTGATTACGTACAAAAAATAATATAGTGGTGCAGCTTTCAAGTGACTGATATTCTCGGTTGCTTGAGGGCTGCCCCCTTTATTCTTTAGGTTATGGTGAAAGCTAACCTAAGTTAATCTTCGCATGCAAAGATTAGTTTAGTTTAACTTTCACAGGCGAAGAACATATACAAAAGCAAATACTAGATAATCGAAATACGGAGATATGTATGTATATAGATGATACAATAGCGGCCATTGCGACGCCGCCCGGTATCGGCGGGGTTGGTATTATTCGGGTCAGCGGCAAGGATAGTTTTCTTATTGTAAATAGCCTGTTCAAGAGCGCTGGCACCGTTCCTTTGATGGACCGCCAAAACAGAACGATACAATACGGGACCATTGTGGACCCCGGAACGAACAAGACCATCGACGAGGTTCTTGTATTATTAATGAAAGGCCCTCATTCTTACACCGCAGAAGACGTGGTAGAAATTCAATGTCACGGCGGTATTGTGCCGGTTCGACAAATTCTGAAATTGCTCGTAAATCACGATGTGCGCATGGCCGAGGCCGGCGAATTTACGAAGCGTGCCTTTATGAACGGACGCATCGACCTCACGCAAGCGGAGGCGATTATTGATATTATTGAAGCAAAAACGGAGGACTCCCTCTCCCTCGCTGTATCTCAGCTAGATGGGACCGTTTCGTCCTTTGTGAAAGATGTGCGTGAACAGCTCATCGCTATGATTGCTCATTTAGAGGTAACCATCGACTATCCGGAAGAGGATATTGAGGATGTAACGAGCCAAGAGGTTCGTGAGCAACTAGAGCCTATTCTGAAAGCTATGGATGATCTCTTGTCCACAGCGAATACAGGCCGCCTCATTCGCGACGGTATTACGACAGTTATCGTAGGTCGTCCAAATGCAGGTAAATCGAGCTTGATGAACGCTCTCTTGCGTGAAAACCGCGCTATCGTAACAGATATTCCTGGTACGACGCGGGATAGTATTGAAGAATATATGACCGTTGAAGGCATTTCCTTGCGCCTTATCGATACAGCAGGTATCCGCGATACTCAAGATACGGTAGAAGCCCTCGGTGTGGAACGTGCTCGTGATTATATCAACAAAGCAGACATCGTGCTCTGCGTTATCGACGGGTCTACTCCATTAACACCTGAAGAAATCGAAATTTTGACCTCTGTGAGCGGTTTGAATACTATCGTACTCCTCAATAAGTCCGACGTGGCACAAGTCGTTACAGACGAAAATATTAAAGATCACGGAACCTTTACGGCCATCGAGCGCATTAGTGCTAAAGAAGGCGAAGGCTCTGCAGTTCTCTCTAAATGGGTGCAAGAACTCGTCTACGGCGGTCGCGTAAAACAAGACAACAGCGCCATGATCAGTAACGTGCGCCACATCAGCCTCATGGAACAAGCAAAGGCACAAGTCGAACAAGCCCTCTCCTCCATCGACATGGGCATGCCAGTAGACTTTGTAGCAACCGACCTGCGTAGCGCCTGGGAACTACTAGGCGACATCACAGGCGACACCATCCGTGAAAGCATGATCGACGAACTATTTAGTAGATTTTGTCTTGGTAAATAACTTTCAAAATAAGTAATAATTATAAGGAAATTCATATGTACACAGTAGATAATTATGATGTCATCGTCATCGGTGGTGGTCATGCTGGTTGTGAGGCGGCCCTCGCCGCTGCCCGCATGGGTCATCGCACGTTGATGGCGACCATCAGTTTAGATAATATTGCGCTTATGCCATGTAACCCTGCCGTTGGCGGTCCTGGTAAAAGCCATCTTGTTTATGAGCTTGACGCCTTAGGCGGTCAAATGGGTATCAACGCGGATGCTACGGCTATTCAAATGCGTATGCTCAACATGGGTAAAGGCCCTGCAGTGCATTCCTTGCGCTGCCAATCGGATAAAATCAAATACCAACATTTGATGAAACAAACCATTGAAAATACAGAAAACCTCAATGTTAAGCAAATCATGGTTACGGAGCTTAAGGTTGAGGACGGCAAAGTAACAGGTATCGTTACAGAGCTTGGCGAGTTCTATGGTGCTAAAGCTGTCGTTCTTTGCACAGGTACCTATTTGAAAGGTAAAATCCTCATCGGCGACATCGATTACGTAGGTGGCCCAAATGGTCAACGCGTAGCGGAACATTTCTCTCAATCCTTGCTGGACAATGGCATTGAGTTGATGCGCTTTAAGACTGGTACGCCAGCTCGTGTAGATAAACGCACTCTTAACCTTGAAAATATGGAGGTTCAAGAAGGCGATACACATCATCACTCCTTCTCCTTTATGGATGAATGGATCAACCGCAATGAAGACGTATGTTGGCTGACCTATACTAACAAAGAAACGCACGAAATTATTACAAGCAATATTCACCGCGCTCCAATGTATAGCGGTAAAATTGAAGGTGTAGGCCCTCGTTACTGCCCTTCTATCGAAGATAAAGTGGTGCGCTTTGCCGATAAAGAACGCCATCAATTATTCGTAGAACCAGAAGGTACAGGCACAAATGAAATGTATGTACAAGGTATGAGTACATCCCTTCCTATGGACGTACAATATGCGTTCCTTCGTACTATTCCTGGTTTAGAAAATGTAGAAATCATGCGCCCAGCGTATGCTATTGAATATGATTGTTTGAACCCAACACAATTGACACCAGCCCTTCAAGTGAAACATATTGAAGGCCTCTATTCTGCTGGTCAAGCCAATGGTACATCTGGCTATGAAGAAGCGGCTGCTCAAGGTCTCATGGCTGGTATTAACGCAGCTTTATGGCTTGAAGGTAAAGAACCATTTATCCTTGCTCGCTCCGAAGCATACATTGGTGTTCTCATCGATGATCTCGTAACAAAAGGTACAAATGAACCGTACCGTATGATGACGAGCCGCAGCGAATACCGTCTATTACTTCGCCAAGATAATGCAGATATGCGTCTCACTGAAAAAGGTCGTGCTATCGGTCTTGTAAAAGACGATCGTTGGGCTAAATTTACAGCTAAGAAAGCTGCTATCGAAGAAGCGATGGATATGTTGCGAAATACACCTGTAAATCCATCCAAGGAAACACAAGCTTTGCTTGAAAATTTAGGTACAGCACCTATTAGAACAGGTATTCATGCCTACGATTTAGTAAAACGTAACGAACTCTCCTATGCTATCGTAGCCGATGCATTTGGTTTAAAACGCTATACACCTGACGTAGAAGAAGCTGTTGATATCTCCATTACTTACGAAGGTTATATTAAAAAGCAAATGGACCAAGTCGATAAGGTTCGCAAACTAGAAGAAAAAATTCTTCCAAAAGAATGGGACTATACACAAATTAAGGGCATTTCTCTTGAAGCTCAACAAAAGCTCAATAAAATCCGCCCTCACTCCATCGGCCAAGCAAGCCGTATCTCTGGCGTATCCCCTGCGGACGTATCTGTGCTGTTGATCCAATTAGAACAATACAATCGAAGCAAATAAAATATGTGATAACATACAAAAAAGCTAGTTAATCCTATGATTAACTAGCTTTTTTAGTAAATACTTAATAGGTTGAATTAGCTTAATGGTTTAGACCAATCTTCCACTTCTAATTGATTAACTCTTTTAAACTCTTTTGTATTGTTAGTAACGATAGTAAGACCCTTTGATTTTGCATGACTAGCAATGAGTAAATCCATAGGACCAATAATTTTTCCTTGTGATTGTAAATCAGCTTTTATTTTTCCATACTCTTCAGCAGCGTGACTATCGAAATCAATAATCTGTATAGGTGATAATAAAAGTGTTAAAGCTAATCTATTTTTATCTTTTGATTGGCTTTTTTCTACACCATGCATTAGTTCAGCATATGTAATTGATGAAATACATATATCTGAAGGATGATGTTTCAATATTTTCTGTAGTACAACTTCTGGCTCTTGTTTGATAGCATAAATACATATATTAGTATCTAACATATACTTCATAAGGCTTCACGCTCCTGATGATCAATATCTTCCCGTCCGTTACACATAAAATCATCTGTAAATAATGATAAACCAGCTACAAATCCCGCCCATTCATCATCTTTTGGCATAAGTAAGACTACATTCCCTATTTTGTTGATGATTACTTCATCACCATTAAATCGAAATTCCTTTGGTAATCGTACAGCCTGGCTACGGCCATTTTCAAATAGCTTTGCTGTGGTCATACATATCACCTCCTTGTTAATAAAAAGTATATACCTTGATATATATTTTAACAAGATGTAATTTTGTATACATATTATTAAAAAGCAAGTATGTATGTTTATGTGCATATTTATAAAATACATAGTATTCTATAATTAAAATATGTACACCAGGAGAATATATTAGGTGTACATTCAGAATAGACAAAACAATCTATAAGTGAAGAAGGCTAGAGAAATACATTGAGTGTTCATTCAGAATAGACAAAATATTTTGTAAGTGAAGAAAAGTTCATGGTGATAAATTAGAAATAAACTGTGAAATGAAGTTGCTGAAAAGATAAATGATGAAATTGAAAATAGATATTGTAAAAGGTTAACAAAATAGGTTAAAAAGATGGACCGATTTCTCAATATTGTTGTTTAAATGATAATAACTGGTTAATACCTCTTCTACCCTATGTTTAGATGGTGTTTTAGGAAATATATCTGTTTAAATGAGAATTAATTGAGAATATGCTATAATATAAAGGAAAATGGTTTAAATATTTCGCTTATATGGTCGTTTTATTAGTTTTCATATATAAACTTATATAAAATAGATCAAAAACGGCGTAGAACGCAAATTTTTGAGTTTTATAGCCTTTGAAATAAGAAATACTATTCTTATAACTTATATATTGTTAATTATCTGGATTTGTTTGTATGATCTACCATATGACATGAGATTTTCTAACTACATGTCGATTACTTTCACTATCATATAAATATTGAATAATTCATTAGGAGCACTTATGAAAGAAAAATACGATGTGCCTATTGCGTCTGAGTTTGAATTTGTTTCATATATGATGGAGCAAATGAGCGAATTTGGTTTGCCTTGCACGGAAGAGCAAGCAAAAGACTTTTATGTGTATTATGCGCGCATGATTGAAACAAATAAATATCTAAACCTCACGGGGATTACAGACATGAAAGAGGTTGTGGTTAAACACATGATCGACTCCCTCTCCTGCTATGACCCACATATCATTAAATCTGGTATGTCCATTATTGACGTTGGTACTGGAGCTGGTTTCCCGGGCATTCCATTGGCCATCTACGACCGTAGTCTAAAGGTTACGTTGTTTGATTCTTTGAAAAAACGTCTTACCTTCCTTGAATCCATTATGGATGAGCTACAATTGACGAACTGTACTACTTTACATGGCCGTGCAGAGGATCTTAGTCATCAAGATTACCGTGAAAGCTTCGATATTGCTACGAGCCGTGCAGTAGCGAGATTACCTATTCTGTTAGAATGGACTGTACCATATGTAAAAGAAGGTGGCTACGTTATTGCTTTAAAAGGCGCCATCTACGAAGAAGAAGTGGGAGAATCTAATAAAGCCCTTAGCACATTGAAAGCAAAGATTGAAGAAGTACGCACTGTTACACTTCCAACCTTGGATGATAAACGAGCAATCCTGTACATTAAGAAAACAGGTAAAACACCTAAACAATACCCACGTAAACCAAAAGAAATTAAAGATAAGCCATTAATCTAATGTATGAATAAAGGATGCAAATCTATGATTTGCATCCTTTTTCTTTTTCTCTAGGCTTATTAAATAAAATAAACACCTTTCCCTAAGGACGACTTAGCTCGCTTTGGAGGCCGTGGGAAAGGTGTTCTATAATCATTTTATGACGTCTTATACGTGGTCAATGATGTGTAATGTTGTATCGATATCGTTTAAAGGCATAATATGTACGCCTGCAGCGATTTTTTTGATTTGTTCCAATGTTTCGATAGCGATTTCTGTACCCGCTTCTTTACCGCCCTTTTCTACGCGGTCTAGGATTTCTTGTGTAAGGTTGATCCCAGGCACTTTTTCGTGTAGATATGTGGCCATTTTGAAGCTTTTAAGTGGAATTAAACCAAGCATAATAGGTACATCGAATTCAGACATTTTATCGATGTAGCGTTTTGCTTGTTCTAAATCGTAAATTGGTTGTGTTTGTACGAAATGCGCACCATTTTTAATTTTAGCAGCCAATTTTTGACGTTCAATTTCTAAATCTGGCGCACCAGGGTTACCAGTAGCACCGATGTAGAAGTTTGTAGGCTCGTCTAAGTCATTACCTGCCAAGTCTTTGCCAGAATTCAAAGTTTTAGCGATGTTAAGTAAGCCCATGCAGTCTACTTCGAATACGGATTGTGCAAATGGATGGTCCCCATTATCTGGTTTGTCACCAGTAAGGGTTAAGATATTATTTACGCCAAGTGCTGCAGCGCCAAGTAATTCGGATTGCAAGCCGATGATGTTACGGTCGCGACATGTAAGGTGAAAGATAGTTTCGATATCTTTATTGTGTTGTAACAAATAAGACAAGGAAATTGGGCTCATACGCATTTTTGACATAGGGCTGTCAGCGATGTTGATAGCGTCAACCTTACCCTTTAAACGAGCTGCTTGGTCGAATACTTTTTGAGCAGAACTGCTCTTTGGTGGGTCTAATTCAACAGTGATGGTGAATTTCCCTTGTTGATGTTTCTCTCTTAATGTCATCATATACCTCTTGATCTATACATATGGTGAAAGCTAATCTTGTTTACTCTTTTAAGTGGTTTTCACCATCAAAATAAGTTTTTAAGATGAGCTTTCACCTTGTTTTGTGTCATGTAAATTAGAAATTATTTTTCTAATGTTTCAAAGTAATCATTTGCGTGGTTAACGGCAGCGATACCGTCTTTAGCGTAGATGTCTGCGCCCGCTTGGTCTGCGTAGTCTTGAGATACTACAGCACCACCAACCATGACCTTAGTTTTAAGGCCTGCAGCGCGGATAGCAGCGATAGTATTGTCGATTTGAGGCATTGTAGTAGTCATCAAGGAACAAATACCAACGAGAGCCGCCTTATTGTCTTTAATCGCTTGAACGATGACTTCTGGATCAACGTCCTTGCCAAGGTCAACGATTTTGTAACCATTGTTTTCAAGCAAGGCTGCTACGATATTTTTACCTAAATCGTGGATATCGCCTTTAACAGTAGCTACAACGACTGTACCTTTATCTAAGCTTTCACTAGCAGGAATGATTTCTTTAATTGTGTTGAAAGCAGCTTGCATTGTTTCAGCAGCGAGCATTACTTGTGGCAAGAATAATTTACCAGAACCAAATTTATCCCCTACTACGTTCATCGCTTCAGATAAGCCTTTTTTCGTAATATCTAATGGGTCCATGCCGTCAGCTAACGCTTTTTTTACAAGATCAACAATGGCTTCTTTTTCGCCTTGTTCTACGCAAGCACGGATATTCGCCAATGGATCATTGCTGTCGAAGGATTTCTTTTCAGGACCTTTTGGAGCAGCATTACCAGGTGCACTTGTTTCGTCTTCGTAGCCGTATTCTTTGATGAACTCTGCAGAACCTGGATCCCAGCCTAATAGTGTTGTACTAGATACGAACGCTTTTTTAGCTGGATAGTTTAATGGGTTCATAATTGGTGTAGTTAAGCCACATGCCAAAGCCATTGTTAAGAATTGGCCGTTCAAGTAAGGTCGTTGAGGCATACCGAAGGAGATGTTAGACAAGCCCATTACTGTTGGGAAGCCAAATTTCTCTTTGTATAACTGTAATGTACGCAATGTTTGGCGTGCACTATCTTCACCGCTAGCAAGTGTTAATACCAATGGGTCAAGTAATAAGTCATGTGGTTGAAGACCATAACCATAAGCGCGATTTACGATGCTTTCAGCTAAAGCAACGCGGTCCTCTGCTTTTTCAGGCAAATCACCACTGCAGATTGGCAAGCAAAGTAAAGCTGCACCATAGCGTTTAGCCAAAGGCATAACGTGAGTGATGGACTCTTCTTCCCCATTTACGGAGTTGATAAGAGCGCGGCCTGGGTAGTTTTTAAGAGCTACTTCCATAGCTGCTGGATCCAATGTGTCGATGGATAATGGAGTTTCAACGAGCATGGATAATTCGAAGATAGCACGTTCCATCAATGGAGTTTGGTCCATACCAGCTACGCCCATGTTTACGTCGAGGATGTCTGCACCCGCTTCTACTTGGTCCAAAGCATCGCGTTTTACGCGGATGAAAGAGCCATCGCGTAACTCTTGAGCAAGAACTTTACGGCCTGTAGGGTTGATACGTTCACCAATGATAAGAGGTTTTGTATTGTGACCTAATTCTAACAATTTAGTACGGCTCGTAATGATTGTTTTAGGTTCTACGTGAGCACGTTCTTTAGGTGTATGTGCTTTTACAGCGTCAGAAATTGCTTGAATATGAGCTGGTGTCGTACCACAGCAGCCGCCTACATAGCTGGCACCTGCATCTACGATTGGAAGCATCAATGGACCCATTTCTTCTGCTGTAAGTGGGAATACAGTTTGTTTATTAATTAATTGAGGCATACCTGCATTTGGTTGGCAGATAATTGGCAAGTTTGTTACGCTTGCAATTTCCTCAATAAGAGGTGTGATTTGTTCAGGTCCAAGGGAACAGTTAATACCGATAATATCAGCACCCATAGCCTCTACGATAGTAGTTGCAACTGCTGGTGGTGTACCTGTAATAGTACGACCGTCTTCACTGAAAGAAAATTGACAGATGATTTGTACATCTTCTTTTGTCTTTCCTGCTGCTTCACGAGCATCAAGAGATGCTAATAAAGCGGCGCGCATTTCTTGTACGTCGATGATAGTTTCAATGATAATGAAATCTACGCCACCTTCGATCAATGCTTCAGCTTGTTCGCGGTATGTGTCATAAATAGAGTCAAAGCTCATGTTGCCCAATGGTTGTAAGAAACGACCTGTAGGACCCATAGAACCAGCTACACGAGCAGATGGTTTAAACTCTGCAATAGCATCTTTTGCTACCTTTACAGCGGCAATATTAATTTCTCTTACACGATCTTGTAAGTCGTAATCTTCTAATTTGAGACCACAAGCACCGAATGTATTTGTTGTGATAACATCACTGCCGTGTTGTAAGTATTGAGCGTGAATATTCTTTACTACTTCTGGTTTTTCTACGTTAAATAATTCTGGACAATAGCCCTCTTCTAAGCCTGCAGCTTGAAGCATTGTGCCCATAGCACCGTCAAATATATACATAAACATCTTCCTTTATCATCCTAAATTTTATAATGTTTCACGTGAAACATTATTCTGTTGGTTGGCCTTTCATAGCGATACCAGAGGCTTCGGCTGTTGTTTTGTTACAGCCCTCTTCGCCTTCGTTATTAGACGTTACAGTCGCCTTTTCTGGTAGTTTACGAGATGCACAATCCTTTTGAGAACAAGATGTGCAACCACGTTTTGTTTTGATGTCTTCGTTAGCTGGCATCAAACCAATGATAGCTGTTACAGACTTACGTGGGAACAATAAATAATTCTCTGTTACTTGTAAGCCAATCATCTCTGTTTTGATGATTTTAGCTAGTTGTGGTTGAATTTCTAATGGCCAGTTACCATAGCCAGGGCTAAAGCGCCATGTTGGTTTATAGCCTTGCTTTTTAGCAATTGTATTGATAACTTCATTTACTTGATCTGCTACTTGTTCTACTGCTGTTGTAGCCGCTGCATCAAGCAATAAACCTACAGTGTAGTTACCTTGTTTGAATAACTGTTCACTGCGAATTTCTACATCTTCACCTACTGTTACGCCTAATACATAGACCTTTGTAGACTTTTCTAGATGTTTTTCAATGATGGAACCTTCGATTTTAAGCGGTGGATTGCTCAAAATTGTCTTTGTTTCAGCATCATAATCATATTCTTGATATACACCTTTAGGTGTAGCTAATAACTGGATTTCTTTACATGCTTCGTCTACGTAATTTTGAGGAAAATCCTCTGCATGACGAAGTCCTGCGTATCGTTTTACTTCTGCTTTATCGATGGCAGGAAGCATTCCGTTATAAATGGGCATGGAAACGCCTCCTTTTCAAAATAAAAAGCTCTGCGTATCCGTAGAGCGTGTACTTAATATTAGTATATTGTTTATAGATTAAATCAATCTTTATAATGATCTTTTTCATGCCTATAAATATAATTACTATCTATTTAATAGTATATAGATATCACCAATGCCTGTCAAAGCATATAGGGCCTGTATTCTCATATAATTTAGTAGTATATAGATATAGTTTGAAGTTATATCAAAATGCTTTTTAGACACAAAAGTTATTGACGATAAAGTTTTTATGTATTTAATGTTAACTTTAATGTTTCACGTGAAACAATTTGTTAAATATGATCTGATTATATGTTGTTAAGCGGACCGTCTGGCGCGGGCATTCTACCCGGCCATCCTTGCCTGCTGG
>NZ_CALJSP010000049.1:0-2508 GCF_937975875.1 Veillonella dispar
ATGCTGCAGCCGTTCTCGTTGAGCTCGGCGTAAAGGCTCGTGAACAGGGCATAGATGTGCGCGCGGCGGCATTAGGTCATACGGAAGGCAACATTATCGTTGTAAATAACGATATTAACTCTGTACAGGATTTGAAAGGTAAATCCTTTGCTATCCCTCATAAGCAATCAACTCAAAAAATCCTCGTAGACCTCATGCTTGAACGGGCAGGTCTTAGCGAGAAGGACGTACAGATAGTGGAGATGAGCCCTCCTGAAATGCCGTCCGCATTGTCGGTCGGTCAAATCGCTGGCTATAGCGTGGCGGAGCCATTTGGTTCTCTTGCTATAGAAATGGGAGCTGGGAAGGTCTTTGAAGACCCTGATCACTTATGGCATGACAATATCTGTTGCGCCCTCGTGTTCAACGGTCAATTCGTCGATGAACACCACGATTTGGCGAAGGCTTTCACAAAAGCTTATCTCGATGCAGGTACATATTTAGACGAGCATCCGGAGGCGCAAAAGGAGATTTCCTTAAAATACATGAAGTTTAAGGATCCTGTTATTGAACGTTCCCTCAAAGTGATTGGGTTTAAAGATTTAGCCCTTACAGAGGACCGTTATAATGCGCTTGTGCATCATATGACACATATTGATTTAATCAAAAAAGTGCCGACCTATTCAGAGTTTGTAGATACATCATTGTTACCATAGGAGGGGGACCATGAAGAAATATACATATGTGCCAGGTTCATTTATCGCAGCTTGGCTAATTTGGGAGTTAATCGTTTGCCTCGGCGGTTTTAATGAAGCGCTATTGCCAACGCCGTATAAGGTGTTGGTCGGATTTGGAGAACTTATAGGCGACGGTGTTCTTTTTAAAGATATTGCAGATAGTTTAGTGCGTTTCTTTATCGGCTATCTTATTTCTGTTGTAGCTGGCGTATTTTTCGGCCTTATCTTGGGCTGGTACAAGGGGATTTGGAACTACATCAATCCAATCGTTCAAGTCATTCGACCAATTTCTCCTGTGGCGTGGTTGCCGTTTATCGTTCTCTTCTTCGGTATCGGCCAAGCACCAGCTATCGTTATCATCTTTATCGCAGCATTCTTCCCGGTGCTATTGTCCACCGTGTCTGCTATTCAAAATATTGACCCTGTGTACATCAAGGTAGCGCGCAACTTTGGTATTAAACAGCCAGAACTGTTATTTAAAATCGTATTACCTGCCGTATTCCCTGGTATTGCATCCGGTCTTCACATCGCCCTTGGTACGGCGTGGATCTTCCTTGTAACAGGGGAAATGGTAGGCTCCCAAACAGGCCTTGGCTTCCTCATTATCGATATGAGAAATAACTTGCGTAACGATCTCTTGATGGTAGCCATTTTGACCATCGGTTTCGTTGGGCTTTTACTCGATTGGGGCGTATCCCTTATCGAAAAATGGATTTACAAACGTTGGGGTATTGAGAAATAGGAGGTGGCCTCATGGGTTACATTTCAGTGCGCAATGCACATAAGGAATTTATGAAAGATGGGGAACCACTCACCATTCTTGAAGATATTAATTTAGACATTGAAAAAGGCGAGTTTATTTGCCTCTTAGGTCCTTCTGGTTCTGGTAAAAGTACGCTATTAAATGCTATAGCAGGCTTTGAGCTCGTTACATCTGGTTCCATTACTATCGACGGTGAAGAGGTGAAAGCGCCTCAACTCAGATATGTAACGGTATTCCAAAATTATGGCTTGTTGCCATGGCGTACGGTGGAAAGCAATATTGAGCTAGGCCTTGAAAGTAAAAAGGTGCCTAAAGAAGAACGCCCCGCTATTATTGACAAATACGTTAAAATGGTAGGCCTCGATCACGCTCGTAATCGCTACCCTGCAGAACTATCTGGGGGCATGCAACAACGTGTATCCATCGCTCGTGCACTAGCTGTTGATCCAGATATTATCTTCATGGACGAACCATTAGGCGCACTTGATGCACTAACACGTATCAACTTGCAAGACGAAATCTCTCGTATCTGCCGTGAAGAAGGCAAGACGGTTGTATTCGTTACCCACGACATTGAAGAAGCCGTAGTTCTAGCGGACCGCGTTGTAGTACTAGCAGCAAACCCAGGTCGAGTACAAACTATTATCCCTGTAAACATCATCGACAGAACCGACCGTACATCACCGAACTTTGTTAATATACGGAACCACATTTTCGAACAATTCCAATTGGCAAAAGAAGACAAAATCGAGTTCTATATTTAATTGTTATGGTGTATACTATAAAAAGCTAAAGATTGTAAGTGCTCCACTGAGTGCACAAAAGAAACCACCTAGGGACTACGACATACCTAGGTGGTTTCTTTAATTATAATGGACAAAATCCTAAAATAATGTATACTATAAGTAGCTGAAGGATTATAAGAATTCACTGTTAGCACAAAAAAAACTCCCTCAAGAACCGCGAAATACTTGAGGGAGTTTTTTATTGCTTATTTTATGTTTCTTATGCAATTCGTGTAATTATCAT
>NZ_CALJSP010000050.1:0-9762 GCF_937975875.1 Veillonella dispar
ATATACACCGTCACCGTGGACATATCACCACCATTAGGTCCCCATACATTGCCCATACTGCCCCAACTAACAGTACAAGTATTAAAATCCTCAGGTGTACCAGCTGTAACAAGAGCCCAACGATCCTCAAACATAGAAAACGCTTTATAATCTTTTGATTCAAATGCTTTCATAATGACCTCCGGTTTATCCTATTTTCCCAACCTCGTCTAACTAGCCTAATCCCATTATACGATGCATTAATATACGATACAATAATAATTATATTATATAAATATACGAATAAACTAATAAAAGCCGAGCTAATTCTAAGGAATAAAAGCTCGGCTTTTAGTTTATTTAACGTTTGAAAGAATACTAAAGATTTACCAATGGAATACTTAAAATAATGGAAGCTGTAATTAAGATATACACTACAAAACATAGTTTTAACATAAGCGCTAAACTGACAAACAGGACTTTATAGATAGGTGCTTCTTGTTTCTTAGATCGTATCCAATCTTTAATTTCATAGTATATTTTGGGCTTGTTAAAAGCTAGCGGTAATCGCTTACACCATAAAACGAGCCACAGAATACAGCATATATTACCAAAGAGAAAGAATAGAAATAGACCAAAATGCTCCAATGAATATACTTTCAATACAAAGATATTATAGAGTAGCTGAGCAAATGTCTCTACAAAGTTAATCCATAGATAGATAAGATAAACCTTAAGCAAAAGCACTAAGATAGTTTTGATATATTTGAGTTTACTCATTGGTTCACCCCTATCAAAATATACAAACTAAATGCACACAACTGTATTACATTTTTTCTCGACTTTGCATGCGGATTACTTTATTTCTCAATGTTTCAATATTTGCAAAGTCAGAATATTCTACTGTGTTACGCAGCTGAATATGAGAATATGGCGCAGCCCCATCAGCATAAACTAAACTCATAATATATACATTCTTATCATCCCGTAAGAATCGATACATTATAGACGGTTTTCCTGGTTGATAGTTATCTACCAAAAGGCTAGGAACACCATTATTCCAAACAGATGCTGCTTGAATAGGTGCATCACCTATAATTTGGCTTTCCGGCTTTACCCCCGCAATTTCATTAATAAAGGAATAAATATATTTATTATCGACTTTTACAGGTTTCTTAGCCACAACAAGTCGCATCCCTAAGCCACTATAGTCTCTTATTTCGGCAGAATCCTTTAATGATTTCTGTGCTGTTAATGTAAGCCCTTTAGGAATACGATACATGAGATTATCCCAGTTGATACTTTCACTATAATGATTCATATCATCTAAAGAGTGAATCGACGGAATTACATAATTACTCATAACTCGCTCGAGCTTGTCGGTAACGGGATGATTCTTGTAGCTAAGGCCTATCATATATTCTTGATTTGGTTGATTATCTAAACCAACTACAGCAACCATAGTAGGCGTATTCTTACCAAAAGATTCTGTATCAATAGCCCATTTACCATGTGAAATACCAGGATATATGAACTTCCCTTCTCGCTCCGATTTTAGTTTACCTAATGCATCATCATAATTTAGTCTCGTACCGATCGCAAAAAATATAGAATATTCTCTTACAATAGATAAACGTTCACCATCACTGCGTTTTGGATAATATTTACTCTCTAATAATAATCCAGGAACAGATGCTCGGATATTATTACGATCATCATGCAGCAACACAACGGCAGTCTCATTAACAAGTAAGTCCATCAGCTTTTCAGAATCGCTTGCTATCCGATTGACTTCATCTCTTGTTAGGCCCCAGTCAGTTATAAACATTTCCATACGCTTCTCAGATTCAGAATGTAACTTTATAACATCACTAGCACCTACATTACTCAAGCTACCGGCCCGATAATTCTCATATGCATTAGCAGGAATGCTCGCGTCTGCCCCAGGCATAGGCGGTTGTCCGGTTGGCACTTCGATCTGTACAGCACTTACATTTAAGGTGAAAGCAGTTGCTAATGCCATCATAATTATACTTTTACGTAACATAAAACCCTCTTATCTTTTTCTCTCACATTTACAATATAAATAAGCACAACCTTATTAGCATAAGTATACTATGCAAATAAGACTGTGCCTATTATTAATAATTTTATAATTTAGTATATTGGTTCATATATATTTAGCATTTATGAGGTTTATCTCAATTTGACGATATATATCTTTATCCCTATAATATAGATAGCCAGACGCGTCGAAACGTCAGGCGCATCTCGAAAATAATGAAATCTTGAGAAATGGCCTTTCAGTTATCTAGTTATACTAGGCAACGGAGGGCTATTTGTCTTTTGTGAGACAAATAAGCGCTATTAATGCCCCAAAGGCAATAACAACAGTTATTACCTGTAATAAGAGCATGATTATTTCATAATCACTCATAGGCTTATCCCTCCCTTCGATGACGAAGAGAGGCCCAACCTCGTCTAACTATCCTAATTCTATTATAGAACGAACTAATATACGATACAATAAGAAACGAATAATAGAGATATACAGATAAATACAAAACTCCTATCGGTCAAACCAATAGGAGTTTTTCTTATTTTACAACGATATCATCGAATTGTACGCCATACACACGTTCATACAGGCGGTTTGCAAATAGGTATCCTGCGAATCCAAAGTCTACAGGGGCCATTGCCATTCGTCTATCTTGCGCTTCACGTTGTGTATCATACCGGTTCCCATCTATATGATACTCTTTAAAATCAATAATACTAGAGGCAATTCCTGCATTCTTTTGTTTAAACAACCATAGGTCTTTATAGGATCCTAATTGATGGAACTCTAGCTTCTTGATGAGACTAGCAAAGGACTGCTTTGTATCAAAGGTGTATAGGATATGCTTTTCCTGAATCATATCACCAGCAGGCATGAGCACATACTGTGTGAGGGCGATTTGCTTGGTTCCATTCGGCCCGTTAGAGACCTTGATGGAGTCCTTATCTATAAAGGTGCCATCACCGTTTCCGCTTTCACCAAAGCCATGAAGCATTTCAAAGCGGCTCGTATTTTGTAATTCTTGCATGGACATGCTGTGCGCGGACACCATACAAGACAACGCCAATGCCATTGCTATATATAGTACTTTCATCATGGGCCTCATTTCACCACCACATCCTCAAAATGCATATGATACGCTTCATAGAATAACATATCTGCTATATCATAACGTGTCGTATTCGGTGCCGTGCGCACAATAGCACGAGTCGAGGCTTTCACCTGAACTGGCAGCGACTGTCCGTCAAAGGAGAATTTCCCCAATGGTTCCTCAGAGCCCGTCATGCCTGTTTTCGTCTGTGCCGCATCAATAACCGTCGTCAACGAAGCACCCCCTTGTTTCGCGCGATATACCTGACTTGCTAGCGATAAACGCGTATCATAGGACACAATCCAAGAATCACTAAAAATGACATGTTTCCGCGGCGACTGATACGCATTGTACACAGTAGCCTTGATCTTATACACAGGCGGCGCATACTCTAGTACCTCAATAGAGCTCGTGTCTAAATACCACGTAGTATGTTCATTAGCATTGGGAACATCAGGCATTACCTCAGCAACCACCTTAAACTGCGGTGATGACTTGAGCTCCTGTATCGAAATCGCTTGGCTAGGCATGGTGAAAGCTAGCGTCAGCGCCATCATCACTAAGAATCGTTTTAACATACATCTCTCCTAGAACCTCATAAACTATGATGTAAACTATATTTATTATACATCATATGTAAGCTCAATTATCTACATAAATCTGCTACAATGGTACTCATTTATCACAATTTGACGATATACAACTTTGTCCCTATAATATAAGAAGATAGCCAGACGAGTAGCTACGTCAGGCTCATCTCGGAAAACATAAAATTTTGAGAAATGGCCTTTTCGTTTTATACTAATCTCCAGATTAGTGGAAATGAAGGGCTATTTGTCTTTTGTGAGACAAATAAGCGCTATTAATGCCCCAAAGGCAATAACAACAGTTATTACCTGTAATAAGAGCATGATTATTTCATAATCACTCATAGGCTTATCCCTCCCTTCAATGACGAAGAGAGGCCCAACCTCGTCTAACTATCCTAATCTTATTATATGACGAACTAATATACGATACAATAAGAAACGAATAATAGAAATATATAGATAAATACTGAAAAGACCGCACCCTAAGGTACGGTCTTTTTCTTATTTCTTTAGCTTCTTTTCTATTTTGCTTCTTAACTGGTTAGCATTTTTAAAGTCTAAGTATTCCATCATATTACGCAACGCTAGATGATTGTATTTAGCTTTACTATCTTTATATGACAATACCATAACATAGGAGTATTCGTCATCTTGTATCAAATGGAGTATACGTGATAGTTTACCAGGGTTGTATTGATCCATGATATATGTAGGAATACCATTATTCAACACCATCGCAGATTGGATTGGTACATTTTGTAACAGTAATTTAGAGGATCTATAGATGAGATCTTTAAAAACACGTTTAGGATATGCAACCATTGGATGATCTTTTCTCTGTATAGGACCTCTTGTTACAACCAACCTCATTTCTGGTCCCTCATATACGCGACCTTCTGCATGTGGCCCCTCTTTCATTTCTGATTGTAACTGCATACCCTTAGGCAAACGATAGGTTACATTCCCCCATGTAACGGCATCACTTGTACGATCTAAATCATCTATTGGCTGTAGCGATGGAATTACAAAATTAGCCATTGTACTCTCTACCTTAGTAGTAATTGGGTGATTTATATGTCCAAGCACTGCCACATAATTGTGGTTTGGTTGTTTATCAAACGTAACAGCAGCCATCATTAAAGGTGTATTCTCACTCAAATATTTGTCTGTTATACTCCAATTCCCTTTAGTAATACCAGGGTAATTAAAGGCGCCCTTTTGTTTAGCCGATTTATAAACTGCATCATCTACAAAGCTTTCACTAGAACTAACAAGCCCAGCAATAACACTGCTTTCAACAACAAAAGAAGATACCTCATTTTTCTGATGAGCGTCCTTATAAAAACTTCCAGTTACAGCAATAGGCACTGTCATTTTAGCCCGATGGTCACCTTCGTGCAGCAAGATAATTGTAGATTCATGAGAAGATATATCCATAGACTTATCATGTGCTTTCTTCCATCGTTCTGCATTTTCGATACTTCTTTTATTCTCTTCTACCTGTTTATCTACCATTTCATATATGTGCTTGCGCGCTAAAATGATTGCACTCGCATTAGCATTAAGAGCCTCCCCGTAACGATAGTTCTGATATGCATTATCGGGAATACTTGCGTCGGCCCCTGGTACAGGTGGCTGCCCGTCAGGAACAGTATACTGTGCCGCATCAATAGGCATGGTGAAAGCTAATGCTACAGCTAAGCCCAACAAGGTACTTTTTAGTTTCATACAACACCTCTCAAACAATAATAGACACGTTCTCTCATTAGTATAAGTATACTATATCCTAGAGAACGTGCCTATTTATGCTTATTGCAATTTTTTCAACGCTGCTTTGATTTCGTTTACTTCAGCCCGTAGTTCTTCGTTGTCTGCACGCAGTGATGCATTGTCGGCTTGTAAGTCTTTGATTTGTTTTGCCATTTCAAAGCGGCTTGTTTTGAGGGTTGGGTCTTGTTCGCCTACCTTGAAAGAAGCACCGATGTTAAACATGCTTTCACCACCAAGGGTAACGCCAGCGTGAACCATGGAGTTTTCGTTTGGCTGATAAGAAGCACCAATAGCGCCCGCGTTTGAGTTCTTATAATGGCCTACACTGGTCGCAAAGGACCATTTATCGTTTGGATTATAGTCCAAGTAATGAAGCCCCGCCAATGCCGCAGAGGCAGCGCCCACCTTGGAGACCTGACGATCCGTATAGGACTTGGCGTTGTTGAGCACCTTGTCCCCAATATTCACCGTATTATTTTCGAGCGTAGAAATACGATTCGTATTGTTATCGACCTGCATTTTCACCTCGTGCAACTGACTGCCGTTAATGACCTCCGTAGAGGTTTTAGAAATCTCACCCTTAGACACATTTACGATTTTATTATTCCCATTATCTAGGCCTTTGTTAGTGAGAGACACGGTTTTCTCATTATCATGGTCCCCATCGGTAGTCGTGATGGTCACCCCATTATATCCATAATTCGTATTGTATTCAGTGCTGTTCTCATTGTCATAGTGCACAATCTTCGTACCATCAGTGCTAAGCTCAGACTTATCACCACTTTGTATATTACTCATAGTGAAAGTTTTAGGCTCCATTTGCGCCATGTATTTATTTTCTTTTCGATCAAGGATGGCCAAGCCATAATCCTCTATCCAAACGAGCTCATGAGTTCCGTTATACATATCAAAGTAACCGGCACCAATACGCGTATGACGATCATCAGGATGACCAGCATTCTCTCCTACAGTGCTACTAATAGACATGCCGTCAGATTCAATACGAATACCATGGTTAATATCACCAGCAGAACCTATAAACGTCCCCTGATATGTAGGATAATTCGTCGTAGAAATCTCATAATTCGTAGAACCATCCGCATTCGTACTCGCATTCACCAATAAATTCTCACTATTTGTAGAAACAGTAGAATCCGCATAAACCGTTAATCCATTCATACTCAATACAGACACAACACCAGCTAACAATAAAAACTTTTTATTCATAATAACTCCCCTTATGTTTACAGTTGGATTTTCATTCATACACACTTTATATTGTATGTACTTAACAATACATAATACTTACTTCTTTAATTACTATAAACAGACAATGAAATCTCTTTACCACTAAAGAATATGTATTCACCATGACCAATAGAGAAAGGACCTTGGAATGTATTATTTGAAAGTTCAGATGGCATTCGATTAAATTGATAGAAATTATAATAGTCAATCATAGATGCATCAGTCCCTAACCCAGACTTATCAAAATGACTACCTTTACCAGTAATTGTAATAACTGTAACCATATTATGATCAAGACCGACACTTAGTCCTAAATCCACATATTTTAATGTCTCACGCCCACGAACATCACTAGAACTTGGAGCACCAAGCAGATCAACTACCTGTTGTCGAGTCATTCCTAAATGCACGCCACGAACAGATTCATAATGCTCCTTTTGTAATTGATTAGTTAATTGATTCTTTTTATTCAGAATCAAGGTTTTGTGCTCTCCATTCCCCAACCACTCTAGATGAATAGCTTTTCTACCTTGAGCCTCTTGAATAATAAAAACCCCTGCACCAGGATAGCCACCAACAAAATCAGCACCATCAACAATACGGCAACCATTAATATATCCATTGGAAATGCTCAATACCTTATTACCACTAGCATCATACCAATCACCGGCAACCTTTTGAGACGCACGAATAACACTGTCTAATGGAACTTGAGCTGCTTTAATAGTTAATGCAGAAAATAAACACATAAAACTAAAATACATACACACAAATAATCTCAATTTTGATTTCATGTTAAATCTCCCTAATCCCCATATCTGTAGATATCAAACAAGAATTAATCGAATCTTATGATCCCAACAGTACAAAACATAACACATTATTTATCAACACTATACTACATACAGTTAAACAAATAATTATAAATATAAAACCCTTCCATAAAATGAATATAAAATGAATTAATAAATACATATAATTTCCAAAGGTAGCCGTAATTTAATGACCTATAAAATATAAAAGAAGACTGTTATAAAGCAGTCTCCTCTTTTTATTTCTCTATTGTATACTCCTGTTTTTTATAATATTTGATCTCTACCTAAAAGTATGATCTAATATTTATAAGAAAAGTATTTATTGTATACGGGGGTAGTAATATGGGGATTATTAACTCAAATCTGACAAAACTAGGTTCTTTTTTAGGGAACGAGAAGCTTTATATTCCAGAATATCAACGGGGCTACTCTTGGGAAGAGACTCAACTGGATGACTTTTGGCTAGACTTGGAACAAATTTACGAAGAAAATACACATGATGAACATTTTCTTGGACAGGTTGTGATTCACAAAAATAAGGAAGATGGTAAGCGTTATATTATTGATGGCCAGCAACGTATCTCAACCACAATTATCTTCCTAGATATTCTACGAACAAAATTTAAAGAAATTGCCGATTCAACAAACAATAATGATGCAAATGACGACTCAGAGGATATTAATGCTAAATATATTGGCCGCATATCTGAAAGCAAGCGAGAGCAGTATTTATCTATGGGTGGTGTTGATAAAGAGTTCTTCTTTGAATATATCCAAAAACGTGGAGCCATTGATTATACTGACAAAAAATTTGATAAAAAGAAACTTAAACCATCTAACTATAATATCTTCTATGCAAGTAAATTCTTTAACGGGAAGGTAAATGAATTTCTTGAAAAGAATGAGTCTAATCAATATAAAGCACTAAATAAACTATACCAAGCCTTAATCAATCAGTTTATTCTTATGACTGTTGAAACCGACGATATCAATGAAGCATATATAATCTTTGAATCGCTCAATGCTCGCGGTAAAGCACTAGAAACTGCAGACTTATTGAAGAATCATATTCTTCGTATGGCACAAAATGACTTACCTAGTGCTACTGAAACTTGGAATACCATCATTGATAATCTTGATAATATTGATCCAACAAAATTTATTCGCTACTATTGGAACAGTACAAAACGTTTTGCCCGAGAAAAAGATTTATTCAAAGCATTACGTACAGATATAACATCACAGTCTGATGTTAATGCATTATTATCAAATCTACGCTCTTTATCTAAGGTGTGTGCAGCAATACTACACCCTGACGACAACAAGGACTTTGATTTAACAGAGCTGAACGAACGTCTTATTGAGACGCAAAAACTAGATGCATCCTCATATATTCCTATCATCTTTGCTCTAAGACTACAGAATTACTCTGAAGAAGATATAAATGAGGTTTTAAAAGCGATAGAAACACTAGTAGTTCGTAACTTTGTTGTTTCAGGACTTGTTGCCAATAAATATGAGCTTGTATTTGCACAAATTGCTAAAAGTATTAGCGATAAAACATGGCCATCTAATACTGATAGTACATCCAGTAAAAAGCCAACAAAAGATGATATTCTAAAAAAACTATATTCTCTTATGGTATCAGATGAGGAATTCATCAATAACTTCAGAATCTTCAACTCCAAGAAAAATGCAGTTATTCGATATTTACTTCGTAAAATTAATAACTTTGATATTAATGAAACAAAAATTGTGGATGACTCAAACCGTGTTCATGTTGAGCACATTCTACCTAAAAAGATTAATGATGAATGGATTAACTTCAATGATGAGGACCATGAAACATACCTATGGCGTTTAGGTAATCTAACTCTATTAGGCCAAGAATATAATAACAGAGCTAAGAACAAGGGCTTCGATAAAAAGAAAGAAATCTATAAGAAATCAGAAATCAAAATGACTCGTGACCTAGTCTCCATTGATGACTGGACTACAT
The DNA here is from genome assembly GCF_937975875.1 of Veillonella dispar. GTDB lineage: Bacteria > Bacillota > Negativicutes > Veillonellales > Veillonellaceae > Veillonella > Veillonella dispar_B. The sequence continues at coordinate 9,551 of NZ_CALJSP010000050.1, forward strand.
TCACAATCGTAAAACGACAAGAAGACTTCGCTGAAATAGCACTAAAAATTTGGCCACGTGGCTAGGCTACATATAAATAACAAAAATAAAACCACCCCTATATGGGGTGGTTTTTACTATTAATAGAACGTTATTTGTAGTGTCTTAATGATAACCTTTTATTTCTCCCGTATGTTATTTTCTCCCTATAGTTCCTCCTCTCATTCTCTCCC
>NZ_CALJSP010000051.1:0-7812 GCF_937975875.1 Veillonella dispar
AAAGTAAATTGTTTCATATGAAACAATCAAGGTATATAATTGTATAATTTAAAGAAAATATAGCACATTGGGTCTATATATTTGCTGATATAAACTATATAATTTTTGAAATAATGTGTATGATAGATGAAATTATAGATATTTTTCTAGAATTTGATTAGTAATTACCGTAATTATCGTTGTTTTATGTTATAATTAAAAAGAAATATTTTGAACGAACATGTGAGGTGAATTAAGTGGGCAAAGTTATAGCTATTACTAATCAAAAAGGCGGTGTTGGTAAAACAACAACATCCGTGAATTTGAGCGCTTGTTTGGCTGATGCTGGTAAGAAAGTATTGCTTGTTGATTTAGATCCACAAGGTAATGCTAGCTCTGGTTTAGGCATTGAAAAAGATGATTTAGAACTCTGTGTACACGATGTTCTAATCGATGGTGAACCTATTACTGATATTGTACAGCCTACAATGCTTAAAAAGCTATTTGTAGCGCCTGCAACGATTCAACTGGCTGGTGCAGAAGTGGAACTCGTTTCTGTTGTTTCACGTGAAACAATGTTGAAAAAAGCATTAGCACCGGTACGCGATGAGTACGACTTTATTATTATTGACTGTCCGCCATCCCTTGGTTTGCTAACATTAAATGCTTTCACTGCAGCAGATAGTGTATTAATTCCAATTCAAAGTGAATTCTACGCATTAGAAGGGGTTAGTCAACTAGTAAAAACCATAACAATTGTGCAACAAACATCTAATAAAGACCTTGAAATCGAAGGCGTTCTGTTAACTATGTTTGATGGTCGTACAAATTTATCTATCCAAGTAGCTGACGAAGTGAAAAAATTCTTTGGCAATAAAGTATATAAGACTATTATTCCTCGTAATGTACGTCTTAGCGAAGCCCCAAGCTATGGTGAACCGATTATCGTATACGATCCAAAATCTAAGGGTGCAGATGTATATACTAAATTAGCTAAAGAAGTGATTAAAGCCTCAAAAGCTAAATAAATAGTTAAATAATTGAGTGTTATAGATTGATATAGTCATTATGTAAGGTGAGAGAGGTTAGTTATGCCTAGAGAAGTTAAAAGTAAGAAAAGTAAATCATCTGGCTTAGGGAAGGGCCTTGGAAATTTAATGAAGGTAGATACTGTAGAGTCTGTATTACCTGAAAAGGAGATTCACGAACTACCAATTTCTGAATTAGTTCCGAATGCAGATCAACCTCGCAAAAGCTTTGATGAAGATAGTTTAGCCACATTAGCTGAATCTATTAAAAATCTTGGTATTTTCCAACCGATTGTAGTACGTAAACAAAAGAATAAATACCAAATCGTAGCTGGTGAACGTCGTTACCGTGCCGCTATTATTGCGGGTTTAGAGACAGTACCAGTTGTTGTAAAAAAATATAATACAGAAGAAATGACAGAGGTAGCCCTCGTTGAAAACCTACAACGTGAAGGCTTAGATCCAATTGAAGAGGCTTTGGCATACCAAGGTTTAATGGATACTTACAAACAAACACAAGAAATGATTTCTGCTCGTCTAGGTCGCAGCCGTTCTTATATTGCAAACATGGTTCGTTTGTTAAAGTTATGTGATTCTGTACAAAAAGATCTTATCGAAGGTGACTTAACGGTAGGTCAAGCTCGTCCATTGTTGGCATTGCGTAGTGCAGCTCAACAAATAGAAGCTGCTGAACGCATTAAAGAGGGCGAATTAAGTGCACGTCAAGCAGAGGCTCTTGTAAAGTCTATGCAAAATAAAACTCCTAAAACTAAGGCTGCTAAGCCGCAAAGTACTGCAGAGGTACGTGCTCTTATGGACCGTTTAAAATTAAGCTTAGGATCTCCTGTAAATATTAAGTTCCGCGCTGGTAAAAAGGTTCAAGGTAAGATTGAAATTGCCTTTTCCTCTGAAGCAGAATTAGAACGACTCATTGCCTATATGGATGGTCAAGAGCATACAGATGATACGGAAACTGTAGAATTTAGAGTATAATTGTTTAGCAATAGCAATAGCAATAGCAATAGCAATAGCAATAGCAATAGCAATAGCAATGCATAACTATATACTTTTTATTACTACGTAATTACTATATATAGTGGATTTTTAATTAAATAACATAATTGGTATACTAAATTTGATATCGAATTATGTAAATTTAGTAATGACAAATCGATAACAATTCTGTATAATGTAAATACAATTTACAATCCACGGTGAAAGCGTAGTCTACGGGCTGCGCTTTTACTGTTATGTTAAGTAACAAGGATAGACTATGGAACAAACACCTAAAGCAAACCGCGTGCATATTGGCTTTTTTGGTCGTTGTAATGCTGGTAAGTCTACATTGATTAATATGTTAACGGATCAGCCTGTATCTCTCGTATCTGAGGTGGCAGGGACGACGACAGATCCTGTGAGCAAATCTATGGAGATTTTACCACTAGGACCTGTAGTGATTACCGATACAGCCGGTATAGACGATACAACTGAATTAGGTACATTGCGTATGGAGAAAACAGAAGAGGTTGTGAAAAAGATTAACCTCGCTGTTTATGTACTTCGTACCGATGAAGAACCAACTGCTGATGATATGCACTGGTTAGGGCTTTTAAAACAAAATAATGTGCCTATTGCATTATTTATCAATGAAATTAATGCAGAAAATAAAGAAGTAAATCAAGAAGAAAATAAAGTAGATGCATCTGCTTATGTTGAAAGTCATAAGGGATTGTCTGATTTAGCTACTGTCATTGGTTCTGCTGATTTTACATCTAAGACTAAACGTTTAGAATTACTCGATCTTTTGGGTGGTTTAACACCACTTGATGTAGAAGGTGAACAAACTTTATTACAGGGTTTAGTAGAAGAGGGGGATACTATCATTCTCGTATGTCCTATCGATAGTGCAGCTCCAAAAGGGCGACTTATCTTGCCACAGGTACAAACAATTCGGGAAATTCTCGACTATAAAGGCTTAGCACTAGTATGCCAAACAGAAGAGTTACCTGCTATGATTAACTCTCTTAAAAAACCGCCTAAGATGGTTATCTGTGACTCTCAGGCCTTTGATCGAGTTGATGAATTGACACCTAGTACAATTCCGTTGACGTCATTCTCTATCTTGATGGCCCGCTTTAAAGGAAAATTACAGGACTTAGTAGCTGGTGTAAAGGCGATTAAGAATTTGAAACCAGGTTCTAGAGTGCTCATCAGCGAAGGCTGTACACATCGCCGTCAATGCGATGATATTGGAACTGTTAAGATTCCTAATCTTCTTAAAAAGCAAGGGCATACAGATTTACAGCTAGAATTTACGAGTGGGGGAGCCTTCCCAAAAGATGTATCTCAGTATGATTTAATCATCCACTGTGGTGCTTGTATGCTCACACGCCGCGAGGTATTACGACGCATTGAATGTGCCGTTGTACAAGGCACATCAATCGTAAATTACGGTGTACTCATAGCCGCTCTACATGGTATACTAGAACGAGCGATAAGCCCATTTGTTGACGAATTAGAGGGCTAATAAATAGTATTGTAATATGTATCTAATACATGGATTGAGATACAGCATAGCATTACATACTTTTATATAAATTACTATATAGGTATCGTTATCTATATTAGATATATTAAATTAAATTGTATGCAGTCATTTAACTTTCACAATAAGAATGGTATAATTAAGTGTTGGAGTTTGAATGATTGTATAGGAAGGAATATACATGTTCGAATCGATTCAACCGTGGATTGGCATGGCAACCATCGTCCTTGTTATAGCGTTGTTAGTGTATTGTGTCATCTTGCACATTCGCTTAGGGAGCCTTAAAAAGAAATATGATTTCTTTATGCAAGGGGACAATGGTGCGAGCCTAGAACGTAAATTATCTGTAGAGGTTAGCGAAATTCGCGATGCTGCGAAGGGTCTTGAGACTATGATGACCGAGCAAGCGGCAATCCGCAATATTCAAAGCAATACGATACAAAAAATTGGCTTTATTAAATATAACGCCTTTGAAAATATCGGTAATGATTTGTCCTTTGCGCTTACATTGCTTGACGGCAACAATAACGGCATCTGTATCTCCAGTATTTACGGTCGTAATGAATCCCGTATTTTTAGTAAACCCATTGTGAAAGGTAAAAGTCTCGTAAGTCTTTCACAAGAAGAATTAGAGAGTTTGAACGAAGCGTTGGGCGAACGCACCAATGAGGAAGCGTTAACGAGCGCCATCGTTTCTAAATAAGGAAGGTTTGTATTGAAAGTACCGGCATTTATTTCAAACAAAGTTGAAAGAAATGGTGACAACTGCATATTGACATTAACAATCAAGCAGGCGAAAATAGCGGCCATTGTTGGCTCTATCTTAATCATCGCGGCGTTGGTTCTCGGCATTTGGGGCATCGTGCGTCAAGCCGAGGTAGTGCAATTACGTCAACAGACACAATTGCAATCGGAACAGCTGAAATTATTACAACAAAAGACAGATGTTCTAGATAAGAAAATTCAAAACTTAAATCAAATTAGCGAAGAAAACAAGCAAATGCTGAAGGGCGCTGAATCTGGCACACCATCTCAAGGTGGCGGGGACGGTAGCGACCCAAAGCAGCAAGCCGCTGATGAAAGCGAAGTAAAGACGCTGACGGCGGCACAATTATCAGCGCGTCTATCCAAAATGGACAAGGATGCACAAAAACTGCTAGTTAGCTTCTATACAATGCGTAATATCCTTCGCGATGGTGGTGCGCAAGACCTTATGGCTATGCAATCCATCAACTTCTCCGCTGGCTCTGGTGGTGTTACGAATAACACAACACCAAGTATTTGGCCGAGCAAGGGTGTTATTACCTCTCCATTTGGTAGCCGTGTGGACCCTGTAACGGGCGCTATCGGTGCGTTCCATGAAGGGGTAGATATTGCGGATGACTATGGTACACCAATCGTGGCTACTGCTGCTGGCGTTGTAACCTTTGCAGGTTATACAGAGGGTGGTTACGGTAACCTCGTTGAAATTGACCATGGCAATGGCTTCGTAACACGTTATGGCCATAATAGTGCTGTATTGGTAACCGTAGGGATGAGCGTAAAACAAGGCCAAACAATTGCCTTGATGGGTAGTACTGGTAAAAGTACGGGCGCCCACGTTCACTATGAGGTACGCCTCAATGGATCTCCTACAGATCCTATGATCTTCTTACCAATTAGCAACTAATAGGTAAAACCAATACTATATACGTAATATCCTTTACGATATATGTAACATAAAACATAATTCATAGAAAAAAGAACTTGTTATGCGTGCAAATGCACTAATAGCAAGTTCTTTTTCTTTTCTTTTGTATATATATATTGTAAAATAAAAGTATATGAACGGAGGTATATCTATGAAGGCCTATGTACAAGTTTATACCGGCGAAGGCAAGGGCAAAACGACCGCTGCTATTGGTCTAGCTATCCGTGCCATCGGCGCTGGCAAGAAAGTCCTCTTTTTGCAATTTATGAAATCTAAAGTATATAGTGAACATACTATTTTACCTACCTTAAAGAATTTAACCTTAGAAACCGTGGGCAAGCCATTCTTTATCATAAAAGAAGGGATGAAGAGCAAGGATGAACTCGCTAAATGGGGCGATGAAGTCGTTGTCTTTGAATCTGGCAATCCGCCAAAGGACTATGTCGCGCTCATCGAAAAAGGCTACGAACGTGCACTAGCTGCTATCAGCAGTGGTGAGTACGATCTCGTCGTTCTTGATGAATACAACATGGCACTCTTCTTTGAACTCATTACATGGGATAAAACAAAGGCTTTGCTTGATGCTCGTCATCCAGAAACGGAACTCGTATTTACGGGCCGTGGGGCTCCTCAAGAATTAATCGATGAGGCAGACCTTGTAACGGAAATGAAAGAGGTCAAACATTACTACCTTCAAGGCGTAATGGCTCGAAAAGGTATTGAAAACTAATCATAGGTACACCTAAGGAGGTGATGTGGTTGAGTACAGTGGCTATTGTGGCCCTCGTTATTGTGGCCATCATTGCAGCACTCATCTTGATTATCCTACTGACACCAATCACATATAGCATCGAAATCAACGGACGCTCGCCATATCGTGGCGAGGTGCGCGTCAAATGGCTGTGGCGTGTATTTTCACTGCATTTAGCGTATTTGCAGGACAAACCATTTTTTAAGGAATTATACATTTTGGGCATGCTCAAGATTGGTCCTGTGAAAGACTATGAAGAATGGCTTGAAAATCGCGTAGAAGAAGAATACCAAAAGGTGATGGACGACGATGGCGATATGTCGCAAGCGGAAGCCTTCGCCAAGGCGATGCAAGGGGGCGGACAAGGTTCTTCTGCAAGCTCTAGTGGTACTAGCTTTGATGATTTGAAGAGCTCTCAGCGTTCTGACGCTACCTTTAATGATGAAGAAGCGCCAGGGGCTGGGACTTCTCAAAAGCCAAATGAGCGCATAGAACGTCCTGAACAAGCTTCTAAGGATATGGATGCACAAGCTCGTGCTGATCGGTATGACTCCATTCAGCAAGACCCAACATCTCATATTCAAAGCGATGATGAAACAGTGAGTCGCGTTACTTTCAACAGTGACGGTTCCATTAAGGAAAAGGTATTTACGAAGGTGAATGACCTCAAAACGACGGTGAAACAACGTTTTGAAAAGCCAGATCCAAACGATCCAGTGGCATCATTTAAGTCTAAAATTCCTACATTCTGGTTCATGAAACATGTAACAAATACAGAATTGTGGCACCAACTATTCCTTGTTTCAAAACGATGCTATGACCACTCTAAACCACGCGATGTGGCTATAGAAGGTCGATTTGGTATCGGTGACCCATATCGCATGGGGATTATCGCATCTATGCTATACAGCATTTGGCCAGAACAAGCTGAGAACATCGAGCTCGATTATGTAAATTGGGCAGGTGAAGGTAGCGGTCATATCAAAGGTCGCATTATTTTAGCTGTTATGGCTTGGCATGGCACAAGATTTTTGCTATCTAAACCAATGCGTTCCCTATTGGGTGAAGGTGCTCGCGTCTTCTGGGTTAAACGGAAGGAAGCTAAGCAGTTAGAAAAGCTGAAAGCCGAACAAGGTCAAACAGCGTAAGGATATATTAAGTCAACTAAGTACATGAGCTAACATAGCAATGATACTTTCACAAAAAGCGGAGGTACTGTGATGGAGAACAGTAATGTAAAAGAGAATTTGGAAGTCCTATTCGAGAAATTCAAAAATATGATTAAGGTGGAAACTGTAGTAGGCGAAGCGGTGCAAATCGGCGATACTACACTTGTTCCGTTCGTGGACGTAACATTTGGTTTTGGTACTGGTACAAACCATAACACTGCTAACAAAAATCACGAATGTGGTGGCGGTGGCGGCGGTGCCAAAATGGAACCAAGTGCTATCCTCGTTATTAAAGGCGAACGCATCGAGTTGTTCAACATTAAAGGCAACCCTTACAGCAGCAGCTTCGATCGTCTTATCGGTTTGGTGCCTGACCTTGTGTCCAAATTGAAATCCGATAAATACATTTATTTGAACGATGAACAATAATTCGGTGACGAATTATAAATACTAGGTGAAAGCCGTAATACCCACATGTGTGCTCTGAATATGTCCGTAACGACTGCGATTATAGCTTCAGGGCATGCCTGTGGGTATTATTTTAACTTCTATAGACTTTCATAAGCAGTTCATAGGGCTTTATTATGCTATGTAACATAGTCTTGTGAAAGTTAGCGAGATTTGTTATAGTAAAAATAGTACACTATTGG
>NZ_CALJSP010000052.1:0-5329 GCF_937975875.1 Veillonella dispar
CATTAGATAGTAATAATGCCTTAGCATATTTACGATATTCTGATCCTAAACACGATACCTTTACTCGTGTGCAACGACAAGAGCGATTTTTAAAGTTGTGGGTGGAACAAGAGCATAATGCATTTTTTATAACAAATGCATGGCATATTTGGCGTATTTGGGATCATTATGATAGCAATATTTCTACATTAGATGCTATTAAGCTTGTATATAATGCTAGCAAAATCAATAAGGAAGAAATCCACTTCTATATTCTTCCTGGAGAAAAAGAGCTAGTAGGAGATATGACATATTGGAAGGTAAATCCTACGGAAGCACAACGATTAGTAGGCATTACGATGGGAAATTTACCAGCTAATGAAACGACACAATTTGTAACAGCTCCAACTAATAGTACAGCCAAGGTTGCACCAGAATCAGAACATAATGGTGGGACTATTACAAAGCCAACAGAACCTGGTGATGAGAGTAGTAAAAAACGGTAAAAGGGGAATAGTATGAAAAATAAAGAAGAAATTAAAGAAATCGTATTACAATTAGCACAAGCTGCTTTCGATAAAAAAGGTAGAGATATTGAAATCCTCGATTTAGAAGGTGTATCTATGTTAGGTGATTACTTCCTAATTGCTAGTGCGAACAATATCAAGCAATCTCAAAGTATTGCTGATGAAATGGAAGATAAAGCAGCAGAATTGGGCATGACAGTCAACCACAGAGAAGGTTACCGTGAAGGGGAATGGATTTTACTTGATTTTGGCGATGTTATTTGTCATGTCTTTGGTGGTGATGAATTGCGTGAATTCTACGGTTTAGAAGAGTTGTGGAATGATGCAGTTCGAGTTCCATTTGAAGGAGTATAATATGGCTACAGAATTGTTGGAAAATACAATTGCCACATTAAAAGTATTGCGTACTAGTGACCAAGGGGCCTTTCTAGATGGTCAAACAGGCAATACAAATGATGATATTTTGCTTCATAAGGATCAACAAACATCTCCAGTTGCTATTGGTGATGAGGTAGAGGTATTTTTATATCGCGATCCAAAAGGACGTTTAACTGCGTCTATGCGTTTACCTGCGATGAAGGTAGGTCAAATTGGCTATGTTGAGGTAATCAACACTACAAACTTTGGCTGTTTCGTTGAGGTTGGCACTGAGCGTGGTATCTTTATGCCACATGCTGAGATGCGTGGACGTCCTCAAGTTGGTGAAAAGGTTTGGGTTCGCCTATATACTGATAAATCTGGTCGATTTGCAGTATCTATGGATGTAGATGATGAAATGCGTCGTGCTTCTAAGGCCGCTACAGAGGCTAAGGTAGGACAACTAGTTAAGGGTGCTATTTATAACTTAACTAGTGATGGGGCATTCTTTATTACTCCAGAACGATGGATAGCCTTTTTACATCGCTCAGAAATGACGAGAAAACTAAAGGTTGGGGAGATGGTTGAAGGTCGCGTTACCTTTAAACGTGATGATGGCCGAATCAATGTATCTATGCGCCCTACCAAGGAAAAGGCCCTCATATCTGATGGAGATATTATTATGGAATATCTTCTTAACCGTGGTGGTAAGATGCCGTATAGTGATGAATCTTCTGCTATGTTGATTAAAGATAAGTTTAACATCAGCAAAGCCGCGTTTAAACGTGCTTTAGGGCATTTGATGAAAGAGAAAAAGATTGTTCAAGATGATGGTTGGACATTATTAACTGAAATAGGACGTCAATGGACACCTCCTGTTAGTAATGAATCACAAGAAGAGGAATAAAGACGATGAAAATTGTCATTGTAGGTGCTGGTAAGGTTGGCTATTCCTTGGCACAACGCCTGATACAAGATGATCATGATGTGTACGTTATCGATCGGTCATCAGAACGCATACAAAATCTTGAAAATACCTTAGATGTTAGCCTTGTTCAAGGTAACGGCAGTGATATACAATTGCTCAATGAAATCGGTATGGAAGATGTAGGAATGTTTATTGCTGTTACCGATTCTGATGAAGTAAATATGCTATCCTGTGCTGTAGCTAAAATGACAGGTGTTCCTACAACGATTGCTCGTGTTCGGGATAATACTGTAGCAGAACATATGGATGATGAGATGCGTGCCAAATTAGGCGTAGATTTGTTCATTAATCCTGAAATGGTTACGGCTCAAGAGCTTTTACAAATTTTAGAAACGCCTTCAGCTATTGATGTTGAGGACTTTGGTCAAGGCGCTGTGCGCCTCATGGAATTTAAGATTACAGATGATATTCCATTAATCGGAAAACCTTTAAAAGAAATCAAATTCCCTGAAGGTGTTTTACTAGTAGGTGTTTTACGCTATGGTGAAATGATTATTCCTCATGGTGAAAGTATTCTACAGCCTGATGATAGTGTATTCTTCTTAGGCTTGAAAGAAGCCGTTGAAGAGGTAGAAAGTCTTTGGTTCCATAATCATAATACATTCTATAAAAGAGCTGTTATCATTGGAGCTGGCCTTTTAGGTAGAAATTTAACGGTCCTTTTGGAGCAAGCTGGATTTTCGGTTAAAGTTATTGAAAAGAATTTTGACCGTTGTGAACAGCTAGCAAACCTTGTGGATAAGACAATTGTTATTAATGGGGATGCTACGGATTTCGATCTCTTAGAAGCAGAAGAGATTGCTGATAGTGATGTTATCATTGCACTTACGGATGATGACAAGCTTAACTTGTTAGTCGCTCTTGTAGGTAAACATATGGGGATCCCTAAGACTGTAGTACGTGTAGGGCGACCTGAATACATTATGCTTATGGAACAAGTAGGCATTGATGTCGTATTCTCTCCACGTTTATTTACAGCTAGTCAAATTTTACGTTTTGTTCGAAGCGGAGAAGGTGTTTTATCAATCTCTACCTTTGAAGGTGGGAAAGCGGAATCTATTGAGGTTGCTATTACAAGTGAATCACCTGTAGCCGGTAAACAATTGAAAGATATACGTTTACCAGGGAAGGCTTTAGTAGGTGTTATTTTGCGTGGTGATGAAGCCATTGTGCCACGTGGTAATACTGAGATTTTAGATGGAGATCACATTGTTCTCTTTGCGTTACCTGAATCAGTAAGTAAATTACTTAAATATCTAACCTAGTTTGGAGGGACTATGCGCATTCAAATTGTCATGTCCTTAGTGGGGCGGCTATTATATATATTTGGGATTTTTACATTGATACCCTTTATATATAGTGTCGTATTTGAAACTGCATATTGGTCATTTTTGATTACCACCGGTATTTCATTCGGCTTAGGTGGACTTTTATCTTATTATGGCAAAGAAAGTCAAAGTTTTAGTCTTCGCGATGGGTATTTAGTAGTATCAGCTACATGGATATTAACCGTTATCTTAGGCTCCTTACCATTTCTTGGTAGTGGTATTTTAGTCAATGTGTTTGATGCGCTGTTTGAAGCTACATCTGGGATTACTGCAACTGGTGCTACTATTATTAATAGTGTAGATGATTTACCGAATACATTTGTATTATGGCGTGGACTTATGCACTGGATTGGTGGGATGGGGATTATCGTCCTTATTTTATCCTTCTTGAAAAATCTTGGTGCTGACGCAGCTCATATGTTTAATGCAGAAGCTTCGGTACCAAAACCAGGTGTAGTTATGCCTCGTATTCAATCAATGGCTACAAAACTTTGGCGGTTATATATTGTGTTCACTGGAGTTTGTTTCCTCATGCTATGGGCGGGTGGAATCGAACCATTTGATGCACTTAATTATGCATTTTCTATTATATCTACAGGTGGTTTTACACCTACATCAGCTGGTACGTTTGTTTATGAGCAGAATAACTATATTTGCTTTGTATTTATATTCTTTATGATATTAGCAGGCGGAAATTTTTCTGTATACTATAATGCTCTTCATAAAGGGATTCGTATTTTAATTGATGATTTTGAAACACGCATGTATTGGCTTGTAATTCTAATAGGCATTATAATTATTGGATTATCATTAGCCTTACAATCTACTATAAATGATCCAATACAAATTATTAGGGATGCGTCCTTCAATCTTGTATCGATTCAAACTGGTAGTGGATTTGCTGTAAGTGATTATGATTTATGGCCTGCTGCAGCTCAGATGATGCTCTTTATTTCATCATTTTTTGGTGGTTGTAGTGGTTCTACCACAGGGGGCGTTAAAATTATACGTCTCATTATTTTAATTAAAAGTAGTATCATTTATCTGCGTAAATCGATTCATCCAGATATGGTTCAAGTTGTACGCATCAATGGTAAACCAATGCCTACCAAGTGGATTCAAATGACACAACAATTTTTATTTTTATACTTAATGATTTATGTTATTTCTGTCTTTTTGATGACTTGCACTGGTTTATCCACATATGATTCTATGCAAGTGATAACAGCATTCTTAAGTAATATTGGCCTTGGTTTTGGTGGATTTGGTCCCACTGATTCCTTTGGTGCTATGCCTGACTCAGCAAAATGTATAGCTATTGTTGATATGATATTGGGGCGTTTAGAATTATTTACCATTCTTGTTATGCTTCATCCTCAATTCTGGGAAGGGTATTTTATAAAAAAACAATCTTCCAAGCGGTATCGTATTCTATAGGGGGCGAATAATATGAATATTATAAAACGCCCTCTAGGGCTTTATAAAGCGAATTGCTACGTACTCGTTAAAGAGGGTAAATCTTTAATAATTGATCCTGGATTTCATAGTAAGCATATCATTGAAATGGTAGGGGATTCTGAACCAATAGCAGTTCTATTGACACATGGTCATTGTGACCATGTGTCAGCTCTAGATGAGGTATGTGAGCATTATAATATTCCTGCTTATTTACATCCTTTAGATCAAGAATTGTTACAATTAATTCGTCGCAGACCAAGTGTTTACAAGAAGAAAATGTATACTAATTGTAACGATTTAGTAATAGGTAAACTACAATTAGGACCCTTTGAAGTTATTGTCCATCACACACCTGGGCATAGTGCTGGTTCTGTTTGTTTTGAAATTGAAGGACATCTATTTTCAGGGGATACTGTATTCAAACAAAATGTAGGGAATACTGACAATTATAATAGTAATCCAGAAGATTTGATTAATAGTTTGAAGTATATATTAACTTTGTCTAAGGATTTAATAATCGACCCAGGACATAAAGAATCCACAACATTAAAAGATGAAGAAGAATTCATCAAAAATATTGTAGGATAGTGTTGACAAAAGTCCTGATAACCGATATACTAAGCAAGTACTTTGGATACGGCCCCGTGGTGTAGCGGTTAACATGTCGCCCTGTCACGGCGAAGATCGTCAGT
>NZ_CALJSP010000053.1:0-20266 GCF_937975875.1 Veillonella dispar
TATAGCTTTTATTATTACACCAAACCTTTATAAAATGCTTGATCCTATATTTTTACAAAATAATTGGCCGTAAATCTTCGAGAATCCCCTCTTCTTCGGTAGCTCGTTGGATACTTTCACCAACGATGCGAACCATATCCTCTAATTGTTCCACAGTGGACGCCAATGGAGGCATGAGAATTACTACATCGCCGATAGGACGGCAAATAAGGCCTTGTTCACGGGCAAGAATAGCCACCTTAGCCCCTACCGCATCATTTGGACGATATGCTTCATGAGTGGCCACGTCTTTTTCAAGTTCAATGCCTACGATGAGACCTCGTTGACGAACCTCTTTCACATGTTTTAATTTTTCAATAGGTTTTAATGCATTGGTGAAAGCCTCGATTTTTTTAGGCAATCCTTCGATGACCTTCTCTTCGCGGAAAACTTTCAACGAAGCCAATGCAACGGCACAAGCCAAGGCATTACCTGTATAGGAGTGACCATGATAGAATGTTTTCTTTTCTTCAAAGGTACCGAGAAATGCATCAAATATGCGTTGTGTAGTCAATGTGGCAGCTAGAGGCATATAACCGCCAGTAATCCCTTTAGATAAGGTCATAAAGTCTGGAGCCACATCTTCGTGTTCGCAGGCAAAGAATTTACCAGTACGACCAAAGCCTGTTGCCACTTCATCGACAATGAGAAATACGTCATGTTTCGCAGTCAATTCACGAACCCGTTTCAAATAGCCATGAGGCATGACGAGCATGCCTGCTGCAGCTTGAACCAATGGTTCCATAACAAGAGCTGTGATTTCATCACCCTCTTCATTAAGGATGCGTTCTAATTCAGCCAAAGACTCATCGAAGGCTTTATCTCGATCTGCTACGTCGCGATATACGCCAGGGCTTGGCAATGTCAACGGTTTGAATAATAAATTATGGAATACTTGGTGGAATAATTGAATACCACCTACAGATACGGTGCCTAATGTATCCCCGTGATAGCCTGCATTAAGGGCAATGAACTTAGTTTTCTTTGTTTGTCCTACAAGTTGGCGATATTGGTAGGCCATCTTGATAGCAACTTCAATAGCCGTACTGCCATCATCGGATAAGAATACTTTATTTAAGCCTTCTGGCGCGAGCTCTACCAATTCTTTACACAACTGTGCAGATGGCGGGCTTACAAGACCGAGCAATGTGCTATGAGCAATCTTATCCACTTGTTCCTTCAAGGCTTGGTTTAATACAGGATGATTGTGTCCATGAATATTAACCCATAAGGAGGACACGCCGTCATAATACTTTTTACCGTTCTCATCGATGAGGTATACCCCCTCACCACGTTCGATTACTACTGGTTCTTGTGCTAACCAATCTTGCATTTGTGTAAATGGATGCCATACAAACTCATGGTCCCACTGTGCTGCTTGTGAAAGCTGTTTCTCTGCCATTTCGTCACCTCATACGTACAATTTTACAAACTATAACTCTCAATACCTATAATACTCAATTACTATAACAGTCTATTACCATAAATAATTAGTCTAAATTAAATTACAATATCTAACTACTATATACCTAATACTGTATTCCATACCTTCTTAGAATCCACAAAGGATCGAGCCCAACCAAGCTGAACCTTTTGAATATCTGGCCCTTGGTATGGCGGTACAACAGCTACTACAGGAATACCTGTGTATCGTTCCATATCCTCTACATTTGTTTTCAATAAGAATGGATCTACTGCCGTTGTATCATTTACGATGATAGCTTTCACCTCAATACCATGCATCTTCGCGTATTCACAAGTCAAAATCGCGCGGTTAATGGAGCCCAATCGTCCATCAGCTACAACGATGGCTGGTAATTTAATATCTTTCATTAAATCCGTGAATGTTTTATCGCCGTAAAGAGGTGTTGTAATACCACCAGCACCTTCTACAAAGGTTAGATCATAGCGATTAACAACATCTAATGTATGAGCTACTACACCATCATAATCGATTTCTATACCAGATAACTCTGCAGCAAGGCGGGGAGAAAAATCACCTGCGATAGCATACGGATTAACCTCATGACGACGAGATTCCGGAATGCCTGCAGAACGCATCAAATGCGTAGCATCCTTACTTTCAAGATCCACATTATAATTATCCTCATCCATCGTTACACATTCAGGAAAAGGTACCGCACTAGAGGACACTGGTTTAACCATACCAACCGCAAAACCATCATCTACAGCCATGGCCCCTAACAGCCCTGTCACAAACGTCTTGCCTACATCTGTATCTGTACCAATTATAGAAATACCTAACTGCTTCATACATGTCTCCTCTCAGCGATACTTAACGCCGCATAGGTTAACTAATTTATGTGAGTAAGTTTACAATCTAATTACAATATACAGCCAAACGGAATATATAGTCAACCTATTATTAGCGTTCAAGTTTACATTATTGTGACTCTATGGGGCCCATATGCATCTCTACATTTTAATTAAAAAGTAGTGTCCCTAACCTCCGTGCTCCATAGTAAACTAAGTCGCGCTTCGCTTAGGAACACTGCTTTTTATAACATTATCTCCGTACTAGTCCCATAGAGTCATAGACCGCCACTTTGAATACGCTAATAATAGGTTGGCTATTGGGGAAAAGAAAAAGAGTGATGACTTTAGTCCTCACTCTTTTTTACCTAAATGTAGTTATCTAATGGGCCCCAATTAATTTCTCTTTCCCCTCTTGATACGGCGAAATTACGCTAACGCGCTAATGGACATTCAGATTTGATGGGACTAATTCATATGTACAGTTGGAAAAAGGACGATAACTAACCGATTAGCGACTTAGCTCGCTTTGGAGCGTAGAGGTTAGTTATCGTCCTTTTTCACTTAAATGTACAAATCAACTTGGGACCCATCAAATCTCGGTTTATATTTCGAGGTAGCGGAATTCGCCTGTATCAGGATCCATCATCCCTCCATAGAATCCCATTCCTTTTGGGAATAGTGGGTGGTGACGCAAGAAGTTAACTGTATAGATTACATTGTCTTCAGAGATGTGGAAACGATCCATCCAATCAATAAGTCCTGGTTCGATCATGCGAATCGCATCTTCACTGATACCTTTTTCTTTCATGGACTCCATAAACGTTGTAGCAGAGAAATCAATCATGCCGCAGTTCTCATGGCCGATGACTAATACGTCTTCAATTTCCATACCATACGTAGCTACTAGCAAGCTTTGTACGATATTATCGATAGGTTGCGTTACACTATTACCGGCTGTTTTTATAACGATGATTTCACCACGGTTAAAACCTAATGCATCTTCTAGCATGCAGACTAAACGCGTATCCATACATGTGACAATACCTAGTTTTTTAGTAGGATGGCTTGTTAATCCTGCTTTTGGTAATTCTGGGTGGTTTTTCACATACTCTTTATTGGTTTCAATTATTTTTTTAATATCAATCATAAGGTACCTCATTTACATTTCTATCTATAAAATAGATTCTATTCATTATATACAATATATTCAATGAAAAACAAGAGATTTTCATCACATATAAATATTTATTATAACCTATATCCTTCATAAGAAATCCACAAAAATCGTATTAATTCAATATTTATAATTAATATTCATTTATTATACCTTTTATTCTTATATATTTATAAAAATGAATATACTGTATATTTCTTACATTACTAGTAGATTATAATTCCCCCAATATGGTACTATTAATACTATAGAAGAGAAACGCCACATGATACCACATATGACGTGAACTGTATGTACAGTAAGGAGGTTTTTATTATGGGTATCAATCAAAAAACATTGCCAGGCATTCTGCTCTGTGCAGTCCTCGCTATTCCTTGTTGGCTATTAGGCCTAGAGTTTCACCTTATCGGTAGTCCAATCTTTGCTATCATCTTGGGTATAATTATTGGCTCCGTATTCACATCTTGGAAGCGCGAAAAAACTGGTGCCGGCATTGGATTTACATCCAAAAAGATTTTACAATGGGCCGTTATTTTATTGGGCTTTGGCTTAAATATTACACAGATTTTACATGTAGGTTGGATTTCATTACCTGTCATCATTTCAACTATCGCTACATCCTTAATCGTGTCCTATGTTATCTATCGACTCACTCATATCGACTCTAATACAGCCGTACTTATCGGCGTAGGTTCCTCCATTTGTGGTGGTTCTGCTATCGCTGCAGCTGCACCAGTCATCAAGGCAGAGGATCAAGATATTGCCCAAGCAATCTCCGTTGTATTCTTCTTCAATGTAGTAGCAGCTTTTGTATTCCCTCCATTTGGTGATGCTATTGGTCTTTCCAATATGGGCTTTGGTCTATTTGCTGGTACCGCCGTAAACGATACATCCTCGGTAACAGCTACAGCTGCCGTATGGGATAGTATGAAAGGTACTGGTACACAAGTACTAGAATATGCGACAATCGTTAAATTAACACGTACCCTCGCTATTATTCCTATTTGTTTAGGTTTAGCAAGTTACCAAGTATATAAAGCAAAACAAAGTGCTGCTCAAGCTGATGGTAGCAGTGTTAGCATCGCTAAAATCTTCCCTAAATTTGTTTTATACTTTGTGATTTGTTCTCTTATTACAACAGTATTATCCTATGCGAATGTAGATATTCAATTCTTGAGTGTATTCAAAACTATTTCCAAATACTTTATTACAATGGCCATGGTTGCTATCGGACTTAATACTAATATCGTAAAATTGATAAAATCCGGTGGTTCTGCCCTTGCATTGGGTGCTTGTTGCTGGATTGCCATCACAGCAGTCAGCCTAGCTACACAACATATGATTGGTTTATGGTAAGAAATATACATACCTATTTTAATATGATATAATTGTATATAGTTAGAATAGTAATAACCCCTCCAGTAATGGAGGGGTTTCGTGCTACTATTCACCTTATTAGTACTTTATCATACTATAGTTAGGAGGGTTAACATGTACTTCTTACAAGGACTTCTTGTCGGTCTCGCAACATTTGCCCCTGTTGGCATGCAAAACCTCTTCATCATCAACACAGCATTGGTACAACCTATACGTCGTATCATATTGACCCTTATCATATTGGCACTATTTGATATGAGCCTCAGTACGGCAGCCTTCTTTGGTATCGGCGCCATTCTTGAAATGTGGCCGCTTACAAAGCTTATCGTACTCCTTTTTGGGGGCCTACTGATTGTGTACATGGGCTTTAATATATTCAGAACTGAACCAGATATGCACAATGTAAATACGAATATTCCAATTCGTAAAATTATCCTATCCGCTATCGCTGTATCCTGGGGGAATCCTCAAGCCGTTCTTGATGCAACTATGATGCTCGGCGCCTTTCAAGCTAATATACCTGAAGAAGGTATTTATTATTTCTTTGGAGGCTTCCTAGCTATGACCCCAATGTGGTTTGGAGCCTTGGCTGCCACCATGCATTTATTAGCTAAAAAAATAAAAATCACCCATATGGCGTGGATCAATCGCTTCTGTGGTGCAGTACTCGTCATTTATGGCATAAAATTATTCATCGATGGAGTCACAATGTTCTTAGAATATTTTAATTAAAATAACTTTAATACCGCAATCTATAGACAGTAAAGCCGTTAGCATATGCTAACGGCTTTTATATTGTAATTGTTTATTTGTTATATGACGATTAAATTTATTTTCCATAATCCGTCTTTGATACGTTAAAACTCTGCTAAAACTTGTTTAAACATTTCTCTAAAGGCTTCTACATAGGTGTTATTTTGATTTTGTTGCGATACAAAGTAGTAATTGCGCTCCATCGATTTACCATGGTTAGTTAATACCTTGCGCTCAATACCTGGCATGGAGTCGGTTAAATATTTAAAACGATCAAGCAGCAATAGTCCTTGTTGACCTGCTACTAAATAGCGCGCCTCCTCTAATGTACGAGCATATGCAAAGGCACCGGCATAACCAATGGCCTTACGATAATGTTCTTCCTCAGCTAGCGTATACTTACCGCGACAAACTAAGATAAGTGGTAAGTCATCAATAGTTTTAATTTCGACGCTACCTTCCTTTGTATAACCTTGTGGCACCTCAATTATGGTGATCGCCTTATCAATCAAAAAACTTTCATAATCATCAGATAAAATCTGCCACTGATCATTAAATATTACATCCACACGACGATCATCTAACATGCCATATAGTTCCTCATGGCTGCCACTATACATGCGGATATCTAGGTTTTTATAGCGTTTAGCCATGCGAATGACCGTTTGCTGCATAGCCATCCCACTATAGCGATTTAAATAGCCAATTCGTAAGCTAACACGTGCATCTGTACCAATGCGGGTTGTTTCTACCTTAATAGCGTGAAAGCGTTCTAGTAATTTTTTACCAGATCGATATAAATATTGCCCCGCTGGTGTTAGGTGAAAGCTTCGTTTTTCTCGTACCATCAGCTCCACGCCTAAACTCGTTTCAAGGGCTTTAATTTGTTGTGAAATAGCAGATTGAGACACATACTGCTCTGTCGCAGCTTGAGTAAAACTATTATTATCAACTACACACACAAAATACTCTAATTGTTTCAACAACATAACGATACACTCTCATCTCTCTTATAATTAGTAGCCTTACTCTATCTACTAGCCCACTACACAACATACACCAACCCCTCTCATTGGTATTTGCTACTCACATAATATTTTTCTACAACTACAACTACAACTATTATATTTCATTGAAAGCATCTTCACTATGATGAACTGCTTTCACGAGACATAACTAAATTACGGTATACAAACCAAGACGCCACAAAGAATATCGCTGCCGTAGACCAGAACACAGCACCATATCCAAAGGCACGCGCAATAATACCACTAATAACAGGGCCTAATACATTACCCATCATGGCTACACTAGATACGGCGCCAAAGACAATGCCGCGTCGCTCAATAGGGACAGCCTTGGATATCAGCGTATTTGCAATTGGCGTAATAAAGCCCATAAAGAATCCGGCTATAGCACGGAATATGCCTAGTCCCCATATACTAGGCATTAAGTATTGCAAAATAAATAAGGAGCCCACTGCCCATGTAGCAGTAAAGATAATACGAGGCATGGTCAATCGTTGTGTTACCTTACCGATTGAAATGGATGCTAAGGCACTGAATACACCAGCACCGAAGATAATAATACCAACAATAGTCGCCACAAACTCGTCAGTCATATGCATATAGTGCTTAATATATAACGGTAAAATAGGACCTATACCTGTAATACCAAAATTACACAAGAATAGCATTCCTACAAGGAGACGTACACGAGGTATAGATAAAAAATATTTAATCAGCGAAATTTCTGATACACTTTCATCCACCTTATGTTTGAACTGTAAATTGGGCATTAAGAAATAAATCCCTAACATACAAATCCCAGTCAATACAGAAAATACCAAAAATGGTGCACGATAACCTAAGAAGTCGGCCACAAGGCCACCCATGAGCGGTCCAAAGACGAGGCCCATAACCATAGACGCTTGGTATAAGCCCATTGCCCAAGGCACTTTATTCTCAGGTGTTATAAGGACAATAATAGCTAATCCTATCGGCACATAACCACCCACAACACCTTGCAAAATACGTAGAATCAATAATTGCATTGGCGTCTGTGTAAAAGCACAAGCTCCAACAGTAATCATCAGAATAAACAATATGAGCATCATCACCTTACGAGGGCCCCATTGATTTGCCTTACGAGACCAATAAGGTGCACTAAGTGCTACCATTAAAGGTGTAACCCCAGATACAATCCCTGCCCACATAGCCGCCTGTCCTTGATCATGAAGTCCCAGCTCAGCCAAAAACAAAGGAATAAACGAAACCACCCCTATAATGGTTATACCGCCACCAACCTGTATGGTACAGATTAGGTATATAATTCGTTTCCAAGAAGAATCCATAGTGACCTTCTTTCTTATTTGAGATTATCTAGAAAGGTAATATATACATATTAATAATGTCTAAAAATAAGCTAAAACATAATAAATGTTTATAATACTAATTTACCCTAACCCTCACAATAACAAACAGCATATACTTACACAAATCCGTAAAGTATATACGTATACTCCTATTGTATCGTAAAGAATAAAAAAAGACCATCTCTTCCACATATAAAGGGTAGAGATGGTCTCTTTTTAGTTCTATGATTATACGACTTTTATAAGAATAAAAGTACGTATACATCATTTATTTTTGTTTGAACATCCAATAGATGTAGTAAATAACAAGTGCATACGTCACTACATCAAATACAGGTAAGAATGGTACCATTTTAGACAAACGTCCAAAACCATGAACATGAATATTTGCTGCAATGATAGCAATAAGGTTCAAACGATGAATCCAGATTGCTTTTTTACGAGATACAGATTTTGCCATATTGCCTACCCAAGGCGTTAAGTACAATACGGCAAAGATAAGAGCAATAAACATGGCTCCAAGGGAGATATAACCGCCCCAGAATCCTAAGAAGGACTTCAATGCTTTCAAGAAGTATACATACCAATGTGCACATACAAGAACAACACTAACGATACCTACGATGCGATGAACTTCAAACATTTCTTTTGGATTATATCGTTTGATAAACCATTTTGGTTTTGTTGCAATATATGTTAATACAAGCCATGCAACATAAGGAATAAGACCTAAGTGAACCTTCCAGTTACCAAATGGTCTACCACCTGTTACATAACCATATTCCACCATGCCCATAAATATTAAGGATAAAACTGCAATCCATATTAAAATATGGTATTTACTCTTAAACTGTTTTTTTACTACTTCTACCATATAAACCTCACTATTTCTTATACAAACTACCAGTATATATCTAGTTGGCCTAATGTAGCATGCTAACAATTTCAATCCACATAGCATTCTACTTAGAACTTAAAACTAATTAGTTATTAAATCCAGATCCATCCTAAAATTAGAACTAGAATTTGAAGTTGAGGTCTGCACGGTAGAAATCATTTACACGGTTACCATCTTGTGTTTTCGCATGGAAGCCATAGTATGTATTAATACCAATATTTTTCTCTGGTGCGTAAGATGCACCTAATTGCCATGCTTTATAACCTTCATACCGTGTTTTCTTTAATAAGTCATTAGATTCATATTTTTGCGTTTTAAATACAGGTGCATTTTTAGCTTGATCAAAGTAATCTAAGCGGATAACCCAAGAGTTTTTCTTGTTAATTTTATAATCGCCCCATTTAACGCCTACGTTCCAAACATCGGAATCACTCAAGCCAGATGCTTTTACCCACTCGCCATCAATACCGAATTTACCAACATTATATTTAGCATTAAAGCCATATACATTATCGAATTCGTTATTTTTCTTGCCATTACCCATTCGTACATTTGTTGTACCTACATGAGCAAACATACCGCCAAAGCTAAAGCGATCATTAACAGCTACATGGGCATTAACAAGACCTACATCACCATTATCAGCTTTACTAGTCTTAGCAAAACGGCCTGCTGTCATATAACCATATGCACCATTTAATGTAACTTTATCACCTAGCTTCGCT
Organism: Veillonella dispar; assembly: GCF_937975875.1. Lineage (GTDB taxonomy): Bacteria > Bacillota > Negativicutes > Veillonellales > Veillonellaceae > Veillonella > Veillonella dispar_B. The sequence goes on from NZ_CALJSP010000053.1 coordinate 9,618, forward strand.
GTAGCGCCTACACCATCAAAGTTAGAGCTATAAATCAAGCCACCACCAAATTTTTGGGTATAACGACCAGCATCAACTACAACATTTTTACCGAATTTATGCTCTACATATGCTAAATCCCAATTAGCTTGAGCATCTTTAGAACTATCACCTAGTTCAATAGAGCCTGTTGTAATACGAGCTTTTACAGATGTATTTTTATTAACCTTTGCATCTAGGCCTAAACGTACACGGGCTGTAAGTTTATCTTCGTAATCATAACCATCGATACCCTCTTTACCGATGTAATTGATACGAGCATCACCAGTAACCTTTACATTGCCTACGCGATCTTCTAATTTTGCAACACGTACACCAAGTGTATTCAACTCATTAGAAAACTCATCGGCCAAACGATTCAACAATGCTTGTTGTTCAGCATTTGCACGATCTTGATTAGCCATGCCTTTCGCAATCATTTGAGCCATTTCGTAACGAGTAATGTTATTTTGACCTTTGAAAGTACCATCAGGATAACCATTGATAATACCAGCTGTAGCCAATTGATCTACTGCTTGGTAAGCCCAGCTATCGGACGGCACATCGGAAAACGGGTTAACAGCAAAAGCTGTAGCTACACCCATCACAGCTGCTACTGCAAAAGCACTAGTCATTTTACGTTTCATCATAATAAACCTCACATACTAAAAATAAAAATGAGTAGATAATGAATATATGAACTTAATTATCATTATCATACATAATACAGAAATAATAACAACTTTCATTAACAGAGTAAAGAGAAAATGTATATCAATCTCATAATCATATATACCTTTAACTAATAATATGGCCTATTTAATTTCCTAAGTAATAAAAATATAACGAAAAAATCCCTTCTGTATAATACAGAAGGGATTTGTAAGTATCTTATTATTTCTTTTTAAACATCAAATAGATGCAGTAAAGAACAAGACCGTATGTAATGATATCAAAGACTTGTAAGAATGGTACCATTTTAGAAATACGATTAAAACCATGAATATGGATATCCGCAGCAACTAATGCTACAAGATTTAATCGATGAAGCCAAATACCCACATTACGACCAGATGGCGTAACTTTTCTAAGTTTTGGTGTTAAGAACGCGAGGCCAGAAATAGTACCAATACCAAAAGCAGTAAGAGCCACATAGCCACCCCACCAACCAAGGATGGATTTAGCAGCTTTACCGAAATAGAGGTATAAATGGAATGCAATAACAGCTACAGTAGCAATACCTAAAGCGCGGTGTACCTTATACATATCACCTAAATTATAGCGGCTTGTAAACCATTTAGGACGAGTGGCCAAATAAGTCATCACAATCCACGTACACCAAGGTACAAGACCTGTATAGACTTTATAGTTGCCGAAGGCACGACCACCTACGATATAACCCCACTCCAATAAACCGATCATAATTAAGGAGAATACTGCAATCCATATAAAGATATGGTAAATACTCTTATACTGTTTCGTTTCCACTTGATTCATCATAAACCTCTCTAACATAATTCCTGAAATGCCAATTTTACTTAATATATTTTATCATTTAAGTCGAGATTTGTAGATTGCTTTTATTAGATAGGTACCATTCATTATAAGAATAATTCTAATTTAGTCTTTTATTCTAACTATATACACAACTCCGAAGTATTTTGTAAAAATAGGTAATTCAATCAGAAATAATGTTATGTTATGTTATGTTATGTCATGTTAAGTTAAATTATGTTATCTAAACTACGCTAACCAAAATTAGCAAATAAAAGCCCCTTGTATTGATTAGCATAAACTAATATCAATACAAGGGGCTAAGATTAATTTGTCATATTATAAAGGACGTACAAATCAATCATCATCCTAATTATTTTTCGTCTCGTTTACGATATACAATGAACGGACGTGTTAAGTAGTTGAGTGGAACACTCAAGCAATGTACCAAACGGCTGAATGGGAAGATAATAGCTACTACCATCCAAGCCAACATGTGGAATTTAAACATGAATGGTACACCTTCCATCAAGGATGGATCTGGCATAAAGGATAGCAAGCTACGGAACCAAGGGCCGATAGATACGCGGTAATCAAAGAAACCGGATGCATTAAGCAATGTACCAGCCATACCACTGAAAATAGCTAATGTTAAGAACAAATATAACCATTTATCAAGACCAGATGTGTTAACTTTCATAGCAGGCACAGTAAAGCGACGTTTCATCAAAAGCAAGAAGCCTACGATAAAGATAATACCAGCTACAGCACCCATGTATAAAGCACCTTCATGGTACAAATGGTCATTAATACCGATTGCAGCAGTCCAAGTTTTAGGGATTAACACACCTACTACGTGACCACCGATAACGCAAAGCAAGCCAAAGTGAAACAATGGATTGGCAATGCGCAATTGTTTTTTCTCTAAAAATTCACTCGATTTTGTAGTCCAGTTTCTTTCAAAGTAGAAGAAACGAACCAAAGTACCTACGATTAAGAAGGTGAAAGCGATGTAAGGCAAAGCGCCCCAAAGGAATAGATTCATCGTGCACCGTCCTCCAATCCATTTGCAACAGACAAGATAATATCAAACAAGAATGCATAAGGCAATTTAGCCTCAATGAAGCGTTCTCTAATGTATTCCAATTTTGGCTTACAATAGTCGTAAATTTCTTTTGCTTTTTCATCATCGATAACGGCACAAAGTTCGAGAAGTGCTGGAATATAATCAGGCATTTCTTTTGGCAAATCATAGTCGTTTTCGAGGAAGAAAGCTTTAAATTTTACGAGTTCTTCCGCTTGTTCCCCTGTACCTTGTAACTCATACGTCGATAAATACATAGTTGTATTTTGACTAAAATCAAAGGTACGAACATATTGGTCTTCAAATTCTTTTTTATCGGATTCCTCTACATAGTCGAAGAATTCTAATAAACCTTGGCGAAGTTGAGGATGCCCAACGGATTGGGCGTCCTCTCTCCATTCAGGTAATTCGTTATACCATTGTTCATCAGGATAGCGTAGAAGAAATGACGCAATAAGAGCGATTTTCTGAGCATCCTTCATTATTGACATCCCCCTGTAGGGCAAGCAAAGCCGCGATTTTGTTGCATTTCTAGGCGACCTTCGCGAGATACTTTAACATCAGATGGGATAACAAAGCGATCATTGTATTTGGACAATGCCAACAATTTATACATAGCGTACATTTGATCTTCTGTTAAATCAACTTTGTGTTCGATAGGACCATCACCTGTTTCACGACGGCGCATGTATTCACGCATGTCGAGAACACGTTGCAATGTACGAGCTAAGATTTCTGTGTTACCTGCTGTAAACAGATTAGCTAAGTACTGTACAGGCACGCGCATTTCGTGTGCATCTGGCAAGTATACATCAGATGTTACACGTTGCAAGATTGGGCTGAGTGGTGGCACATACCAAACCATTGGCAATGTACGGTACTCAGGATGCAATGGCAATGCCACGCCCCATTCTTTTACAAGTTTGTATACAGGAGATTTTTGAGCTGCTTTAATCCATGCTTCGGAGATACCTTCTGCACGAGCTGCTTTGATAACCTCAGGATCATGAGGATCCAAGATTAACTCTACTGTATTTTCGTAAATATCTTGTTCATTTTTTGTAGCTGCCATTTCTTCGACTTTGTCCATGTCGTAGAATACAACACCTACGTAGCGCATACGACCTACGCATGTTTCAGCACAGATTTGAGGCAAGCCATTTTCCAAACGTGGGTAACAGAATACGCATTTTTCAGCTTTATTTGTTTCCCAGTTGTAGAAGATTTTTTTGTATGGGCAAGATGGAACACAATGTCTCCAACCGCGACATACGTCTTGAGATACAAGAACTACACCATCTTCATCGCGTTTGTAGATTGCGCCAGATGGACATGCAGCTACACATGCAGGGTTCAAGCAGTGGTTACAAAGACGTGGCAAGTAACGCATGAATACTTCTTCGTAGTCAAATACGATATCTTCGCCCATCTTAGCCAAGTTCACATCGGAACGAGCATGTTGACCACCTGCTAAATCGTCATCCCAGTTAGGGCCCCAAGTAACTTCCATTTTTTGTTTAGTCACAAGAGAGCGAGGACGAGCAACTGGTTGGTTGTTTTTACGACCACCATGAATCAATGTTTCATAGTCATATGTCCAAGGTTCGAAGTAATCCTTCAATTCTGGTTGTTCAGGATGGAAGAATAATTTCATCAAACGGTTTGTTTTAGAACCTGTAGAAAGAGCCAATTTACCAGAATTATCTAATGTCCAGCCGCCTTTCCATTTTTCTTGGTCTTCCCAATGACGTGGGTAACCTACGCCTGGGCGAGTTTCCACGTTATTGAAGTACATATATTCCGCGCCTTCGCGGTTCGTCCATGTATTTTTACAAGTGATAGAGCATGTATGACAACCCAAACACTTATCCAAATTTAGGACCATAGATACTTGAGCCTTAATCTTCAAGCCAATCTACCTCCTTCATTTTACGAGCCACAATTGTCATATCACGTTGGTTACCAGTTGGGCCATAGTAGTTAAAGCCATAGCTCAATTGGCCATAACCGCCGATCATGTGTGTCGGTTTCATGTGAATATGAGTTGGTGCATTATGCGTACCACCGCGTTGTTTCTTAACCTTCGCGCCAGGAACGTTGATGTGACGGTCTTGGGAATGATGCATATAGGAAATACCGCGAGGAATACGTGGGGAAACTACAGCACGAGCTGCAACGATACCGTTTTTGTTGAAAGCTTCTACCCAATCATTATCTTTAACGTCAATTTCTGCTGCATCATCTTCGTTGAGCCAAATTGTTTGACCACCACGGAACAATGTCAACATTTGTTGGCTATCGAAATACATACTATGTGTAGACCACTTATGATGTGGTGTTAAGTATTTCAATGTGATTTCAGGGATACCTTCTTGTTTGTAGTCACCTTGTACTGGTTTATAGGACAATACAGGTTTGTACAACGCCATAGCTTCACCGTAATCACGCATCATTTCATGGTCACAATAGAAGGATTGACGACCTGTTACGGTACGGAATGGTACTTTATCTTCTGTAGATGTTGTAAATGGAGAGTAACGACGGTTTTTATCGTTCTTACCAGTACTTGTTACAGAGCTAATGATGAAGCGTGGTTGGCGAACCATATCATCGAAAGTAATTTTTTCTTGTTCGCGACCTTTTGCGTTCTTTTCAAGACCAGAAAGACCTGTTTTTTCTTCCATAGCTTTCCAAGAGCGAACAGCCAATTTACCATTTGTACAAGAAGATAATGTTAATACAACATTACAAGCTTCCTTACATTCGTAAATGCTAGGACGGCCATGAGAAATGAATTCTGGATTATCGATGATACCATTTTGATCATATAATGTCTTGTATTCATCAGATACATCCCACGCCATGCCATGAGCACCCATTTTATTTTCGATATTAGGTCCCAACGCAATGTATTTTTCAAAGATTTTACTGTAATCACGTTTTACATGAACAAGGTTCGGCATTGTTTTACCAGGAATTGGTTCACATTCGCCTTTGCTCCAGTCAAGAACCTTACCTTCTGGTTGTGCCACTTCACCTGGGCTGTCATGACCAAGAGGTAATGCTACGATATCTTCATATTCTGTGAAGCCAGACTCTTTCGCTACGCGAGATACTGTTTCTGCAAGGGTACGGAATGTATCCCAGTCAGATTTAGTTTCCCATGCGCAATCAACAGCTGCTTGGAATACGTGTACATATGGATGCATGTCTGTAGAAGACAAGTCTTCTTTTTCATACCATGTAGCAGCTGGGAATACGATATCAGAGTATAAGCCTGTAGAAGCCATACGGAAGTCGATATCGATTAAGAGGTCAAGCTTACCAGCTTCATCTGCTTCGCGCCATTTGATTTCTTCTGGTTTTACTGGTGCATCATCATCTTCAAGAACACCATGTTTTGTACCAAGTAAATGTTTTAAGAAATATTCATGGCCTTTAGAGGAAGAACCGATAAGGTTTGCACGCCATACAAACAAGTTGCGTGGGTGGTTTTCTTTAGCCGCTGGATCTTCTACGCAGAATTGTAATTCTTTGTTTTTCAATGCTTGCGCCACATATTGATTGATTTCTGCTTCTGTACCAGCACCTGCTGCACGAGCATCGTTAATCAATTCTTGGCTACCTTTATTGAAAGTAGGGTAAGATGGCAACCAACCTAAACGTGCAGCCAATACGTTGTAATCACCAGGGTGACGGTAACGAGGTTTAGCTAATTTAGACACGCGGTCTGCCAAATCGATGCAATCAGAACGATATTGTTCTGTAGCAAAGTAGAACCAAGATGTACCATTTTGCAAACGAGGAGCTTTACTCCAGTCGTTAGCTGTCATGATACCGCCCCAGCCTTCAACAGGACGAAGTTTTTCTTGACCTACGTAGTGAGCCCAGCCACCACCGTTAACACCTTCTGTACCACAGAACATGATGAGGTTCAAGATTGTGCGGTAAATGATATCTGCATGGTACCAGTGGTTAATACCACCACCCATGATAATCATGGAGCGACCTTTAGTTTTTTCTGCATTATCTGCAAATTCACGAGCTGTAGCAATAGCGATATCTGCTTTTACGCCAGTGATTTTTTCTTGCCATGTAGGTGTGTAAGGAGTGTCATCAGTGTAAGCTTTAGCCACTTCACCGCCGATACCACGATCGATACCATAGTTAGCAAGAATGAGGTCATATACAGTAGTTACTTTTACAGGACCATCAACAGTTTGTACTGTAATCGTTGGAATAGCACGTTCAATAACGCCTTCGTGTTCTTCATCGCCAAAGTATGGCAAATTAACAACAGTTACATCTTCACGTTGATCAAATACGGATAAACGAGGGTCAATTTTAGCCCCTGTATCGCGGTTTTCAAGACGCAAATTCCATTTTTGAGGGTTCGTGTGACGTTCACCCATCGTACCATTAGGAACAACGATTTCATTTGTAAGTTCATCGATCAATACCATTTGGAAGTCAGCGCCTTCTTCTTGGCGACCTAAGTCCTTAGCATTCAAGAAACGGCCTGGTTGTACAGTGCCATTGATATCTTCAACGCGTACAAGGAATGGCATATCAGTAAACTCTTTTGCATACTCTTTGAAGTATGGAGTTTCTTTATCGATGTAATATTCTTTTAAGATAACGTGACCCATTGCCATAGCAAGAGCCGCATCAGTGCCGGCTTTTACATTGAGCCATGCGTCGGAAGAAGTTGTAGATTCCGCATAGTCAGGGGATACGGATACAACTTTTGTACCTTTGTAACGAACCTCTGTTAAGAAGTGAGCATCTGGGGTACGAGTCAATGGTACATTGGAACCCCAAGTCATGATGTAACCAGCATTGTACCAGTCACCAGATTCAGGAGTATCTGTTTGTTCACCCCAAACTTGAGGGCTAGAAGGTGGCAAATCGGCATACCAGTCATAGAAGGACAATGGTGTACCACCCATTAAGTTAAGGAAACGAGCACCTGCTGCATAGGACAACATGGACATCGCTGGGATTACAGAGAAGCCTGCGTTGCGGTCAGGGCCGTATGTTTTTGCTGTATATAATAAGGATGCAGCAGTAATTTCTGTTGCTTCATCCCATGTGGAGCGCACAAAGCCACCCATACCACGGGCAGATTTGTATTTTTTCGCTTTTTCAGGATCTTCTACGATAGATTTCCAAGCTTCAATTGGGTTCTTAGCATTCTTTTTCGCTTCTCTCCAAAGCTCAGCCAATTCACCGCGTACATAAGGATATTTTACGCGCAATGGGCTATAGAGATACCAAGAGAATGTCGCACCACGAGGGCACCCACGTGGTTCGTAATCCGGCATATCATCTGGTGTTTCAGGGTAGTCAATAGCCTGATTTTCCCATGCAACAACACCATTTTTTACGTAAATATTCCAGCTACAAGAACCAGTACAGTTTACGCCATGCGTTGTACGGACAACTTTATCGTAAGACCAACGGTCACGATAAAAATTTTCCCACTCGCGACCGCCATCTTCAGTTATTTGATGGCCGCTTGGAGATACGTTCTTCTTGCGAAGAAACTTAAACTTTTGAGACAACAAGCTCATCTCGTGTCCTCCTTCAAAACTACAAAAAAATCCCTTGTGCTAGCTGAGCTAACACAAGGGAGAGAATCCTGTTATTCGATATTACTAATATTAGGGTCTATATTATCAACCTCTAAATCAAGCAACCCGATTAAAGCGTCAAAATCACAGATTACTAGATGGTGTTTATCATAGGCTACATAGCCCAACTTACGCAACTCACTTAGCATGCGATTTAAACTTTCTCTTGATGTGGCAGCAAATTCAGCCAACTCTTGATTTGTTAGGGCGATATCGATAAAGATACCATCCTCGCGCTCTACACCATAACTATTGGCTAAGCGCAACAAGGTAGAATAAAATGCTCCCTTCTTGCCATATAGTAGCAAGTCTCGGTATTTTGCCTGTTGACGTCGCATATGTAATGTATAGATCTTCATCATTGCAATAGCCAATGAATGGTCTTTTGCAATAGCGTTCTCTAATACATCATAGCGAATGGAATAAACAGAGCAATCCTCCCGAGCGATGGCGTTGAACACATACGTTCTTGTGTTCTCCTCATACAACGGAACCTCACCAATTACATTATTCGGACCTACGAGACGCAATGCAAAAATGTGCCCACTAGATTCGAACTTCTTAATGCTCATTCTACCTTTTAACACTACGTAAAAGTGTTCTGCCTTGTCCCCCTCGTGGAAGAGAAAATCACCTTTTTTAAGATGGAGTTCCTCGCCCGGCAAAGCTAGTAATTGGTTAATTAAATTTTCATCCATACCTTCACTACTCCATTGTACTTTTAAAATAAAATCCATTAGTTATACTAATCTATTTATAGTAAAAGTACATGTATTATATACTTTTTTGTATATATAAGATTATTATAACTTATTAATTTCAGAATATGTGTGTTTTTCATCACATTCACAAAAAATTTTCCAATATATAATATATTTGTGATATAAGACATTGAAAATTTATGTGATACAATAATTATAACGCAGTTCTTTCAGTTAATCGAATATTTTCTATAGTTTTTATTATAGATTGCAATATTCATATACAAAGGACCCTATTTGTATCTTCCTTGTCTTCATTGCATGTATAGTTTTTCAGTAAGGAGAAGTTCAAAATGAGCGAACTAAAAATGCCTCAAGTAGGGGCAAGCCGTAGCGAAATTGTGGCTAATTGGCAACCAGATAATCCAGAATTTTGGGAAAAGTTTGGTAAAAAAATTGCTAAACAAAACTTGGTTATCTCCACAATCGCACTAACACTTTCATTCTGCGTATGGTACTTGTGGGCAACCATTGCAGCACAGCTTAACGGCGCAGGCTTTAATTTCACAACAGATCAATTATTTACATTAGCTGCCTTGCCAGGTCTTGTAGGTGCTACATTACGTTTTGTATATACCTATATGCCAGCATTGATTGGTGGTAAAAACTGGACATTTATCTCCACACTTATTTTATTAGTTCCTGTTGTATGGCTTGGCTTTGCTGTTCAAGATACAACAACTTCTTACATGACATTCATGATCTTAACTGCCCTTATCGGTTTAGCGGGCGCCAACTTCTCATCCTCCATGGCGTACATTGGCAACTTCTTCCCTAAATCCGAAAAAGGTACGGCTCTTGGTATCAACGGCGGTGTTGGTAACCTTGGTATCTCTGTAATCTACTTCTTAGCTCCATTCGCTATGGGTTCCGCTGCATTAGGTAGCGTATTCGGTGTAACACCAGCTATCATCAAAGGTAATGCAGTTTACCTTGCCAATGCTGCTTTTATGTGGATCGTACCTCTCGTTGTTATCCTTGCATTGATGACACGTTTCATGGATAACTTGCCATTAGAAAAACCAAATCCTAAAAACCTGGTACAAATCTTTGGTAATAAACACACTTGGGCACTTACATTGTTATATACATGTTCCTTCGGTGCTTTCTCTGGTTATGCAGCAGCACTTGGCCTATTAGTAGGTAAAGAATTCCCTGAAGTTCCATTTGCTTCTATCGCATTCGTAGGTCCACTCGTAGCAGGTGCGCTTCGCCCTGTAGGTGGTTGGTTAGCCGATAAAATCAACAGCGGTACAAAGGTTACCTTTGTTAGCCTCATCGGCTTATGTGCAACAACTGCATTGATTGCAGTTGGCGTAGATATGCACAACTTCCCATTCTTCTTCGCTATGTCCGTATTGACATTCGTATGCTGTGGTTTCGCAACTGGTGCTACATTCCGTATGATTCCTCACGTATTCGGCAATCCATTGCTTTCCTCTTTAATCACAGGTTTCGTTGCTGCCGTAGCTGCATACGGTGCCTTCATTACACCTAAAATCTTCGGTTTTGTATATTCCATGTTTGGCAATATTCACCCAGCCTTTGCTGTATTATTAGCCTTCAACATCGTAACTGTAGCAGTATGCTACTGGTTCTACGTACGTCCAGATGAAACCGCCGGAACCCGGCGCCGTTCTGGGCGGAGCGGAAGGTGGC